>DPVA01000075.1:0-3522 GCA_003529705.1 Gammaproteobacteria bacterium
GAGCCGCAAAGACCTGAGCAATGCCTTTGCCGATTCCCTTTGAGCCGCCAGTAACAATCACCGATCGATTTTTTATTGATGTCAACATTTCATATTCCCCCTGAAGTTATCGGGCACTCAATGTTTCACTGCGAGCCCGTATAAGCCACATCACTATCACTCCAAAAAGAAGCAATACGATAGACGTTACAATCGAGAGTATCCCCACTGATGGAACCAGTGGTGAATAGCCAGAAACCATCTTTGCATACAACCATTCTGGCAGCGTTGAATCTGCTCCCGTGGTAAAAAGTGACAGGGGAAAATTTCCCCAGCTGAGCAAAAAAGCAAAAAGACCAGCGGAAACCACACCAGGCCAAAGCAGTGGTCCGGTAATTTCTTTCATCACTGTCCAAGTGGAAGCCCCCATGTCCCGAGCTGCCTCCTCAAGCGACGGATCAAAACCATAAGCACGGATCGCTATAATCAGAGTTGCGATTGGTGAAATCCACACGAGATGGGCAACCACCGCAGTCTTCCAGCTTGGAATAATACCCAACGCGTTAAACCACAGCAGCAGCGCTAATCCGAGTACAGCCTGGGGGAAGAAGATAGGCAACAGGATGAGTTTCTGAAAGACGCCCCGGAAACGCCACTGGTATCTGGCAAAAGCGAGTGCGCCAAAAAAGCCAACCACCATTGAAATAACCGTGACGAGCAAGGCCACACTTAAAGAGGTCCACAAGAGATCTTGGACTGTCGAACTCTCAATCGCCTTCCCGTACCATTTCGTTGCGTAACGCTTGATTGGAAAAGTCAGGTACCGCGCTTTAGAGACTGAGGCAAATCCGACCGAGATGATCGGCAGATAAAGGAAAAAAATCGCCAGCACCCCATACAGGGTAAGCGCAATACGTGCTGACCGGGACATCTTCATGTTCGCCGCCCACCCATGATGAGATCAAGATTCACCCGGTTTATGCCAAAAATAGACAAGGCGCCAATGACCAGAATCAGAATGATCGACAGCGCTGAACCCAGAGGCCAGTTCTGCCCATAGGTAAACGCAGTTTCGATCTCGTCCGCGATGACAATCACTGTCTGCCCACCAAGCAGTTTGGATTCCGCCATCGCGCCGGCAGCTAGAACAAAACTCAGTAAGGATCCAATCACAATCCCAGGTGCTGACAAGGGCAAATCAACTTCAAAAAATATCTGCCGTCGGGTCGCACCCAAATCCGCTGCTGCTTGGCGGGCATCATCGGGAACCATTGCGATGCCTTGGATGAGCGGAAAGAGCATGAACGGAAAATATGCATACACCAAGCCAAATACAATCACAGGCGTGTTGTAGAGGACCCCTTCGAATGTTAGCCCGGTCCAGGCGCGCAGGTGACCCTCAATCAGGCCCCCTTTCATCAATGTCAGTACCCAGCCGAAAAGACGGATGTTCTCCGAGACAAAAAGCGTAACTACAACCGCAATCGTGATGAAGATACCAAAACCCTTGAAGACTTTTGCCATCCCGAATGCCAGAGGCCAGCAGATGACAAAAAGAACAACAGTCGAAGCCATAGCCATTCCGAAAGACCACAGCACCGACTTAATATATCCCTGTGTGAACACCAGCTTATATGAGGAAAAATCAGGGATATGCAGGAGGCTGAACACCTTCTGGGGCATTACCGAGAACACGGCAATAACTAGCATCGGGGCGAGAAAACTGATCAGTAGTACTACGCCCATTGGTAAAGCACTTAACAATCCAATGCGCTGATCCTGGCGTTCCACAGACTAATCTCCCGTGATCATGTGCGCGGACGCGGCGTTCCAGCCAAGACGCACACGATCGCCCACCTTCCCGAAAAAACGATCCTCTCGAAGTTTCTCAACCGCCAACTCATCACCGTTATCGGCTTTCACTTTGTACTGGGTTCTGGAGCCAAGGGCATATTCAGCCTTCAGCACACCCTCAACGACAAAGTCAGCGGTACCGTCGTCGACCAGGAAATTAACCGCTTCCGGCCTGACCATGAGCGTGGCCAACGCACCCCGCACAAGCCCCATGCCCGAGTCCAGAGTGGCGCCTCCCGTTTGAATATCGATCTCGGTTCCAACGGGATTACCCGAATCATCCCCTTTTACCGAAAACAGATTAACCTCTCCCATAAATTCTGCGACAAAACGGCTGATCGGTCGGGCATAAATCTCATCGGCGACAGCGATCTGTTCAAAACGCCCACTCCGCATAATCGCGATCCGGTCTGACATCACCATCGCTTCCTCGAGGCTATGGGTTATATAGACAAAGGTCTTCCCGGTCCTTCGGTGCAGATCCTTAAGTTCCTTTTCCAGGTTCTTCCGCAGCCTAAAATCCAGCGCAGACAGCGGCTCGTCAAAGAATAGAATTTCTGGATCAAAGGCAAGTGCTCGGGCCAAAGCAACACGCTGGCGCTCTCCGCCAGAACACTCGTTGATGCGTTTTTGATAAAAACTCTGTGGCAGCTGTAATAAATCGAGCAGTTCAAAGGCCCGTGCCTTTCGATTTTCCGGACGTTGTTTTCGGAGTTTTAGCGGAAATTCAATGTTTTCTCCAACTGACTTATGCGGAAACAATGCCAGCGACTGAAAGACCATACAGGTCGGCCTCCGGTTTGCAGGTATCGCTTCGATTCTGTCGTTCCAAAGCCAGATCTTTCCGTTGGAAAGCTCTTCGATACCCACAAGAATGCGGATCAAGGTAGTTTTACCACTACCAGAGGGGCCTACAATCGTCAGGAACTCGCCCTCATCAATCTCGAGATTGATGCTATCGAGGGCAGTAAATTCCCCAAAATACTTGCTCACGCCCTCAAGACGGAGAATCGGTTCACGGCTCATAAGGAATCACAAAAAGTCAATACCATAGGTCAAAGAAGCCGAGGGCAGTCTAAAACCACCCTCGGCCGCATCTGAACCTATAGAAACTAACCGCGTTTTGCCGCGTTATACGCTTCGTTCAGTTCTGCATACGAAGCAACGACCTGATAATCCAGTGATCGACTCATCTCCTCGTCAAGGCTGTCCCACTGAATGGCATCCAGTTCATCCTTATCGAACTTATCGAGCACCTCTGGATCGCCCATCTGACTCACTGGGTTGTAAGTGCCCTCGGAAAACGCCACTGCTTTACAGATATCAGGGCCCTGTACAAACTCAAGGAAGTCTTCGGCAAGACTTGATGGATTCGGGTTATTTACTGCTGAGGTCAATTCAATCCAAACTACCCCGCCTTTTCCATTCACGGGGCCGGATTTGGGAGTGATTCCCCGAACGTTTGTCGCTCCATCGAAACGTGCGGGAGAAGCGGTATAGGTGCCACCCGTGAAGTACGCATCAATCTCTCCATTGATTAGTGCAGTATTCATTGCGACCAGATCATCGGTCAACATCTTCGCACCTCCAAAGATGGTGTCAGCGGTATTGCGGAACTTCTCAAGACCGCCCTGATCCATCGGCTCGAAGGGATTCTGATCTCCTGTCAGACACATGTGCATGATGTTC
>DPVA01000075.1:3839-4461 GCA_003529705.1 Gammaproteobacteria bacterium
GTGCATGATGTTCCAGTTATCGTACGTCAGCACACCATATCGCTTTTTCATCGCTGAATCGAGAAACAGCTTCCAGCCCTCGTCTTCAGCCGTTGCACGGCTGACCTTATCCGTGTTGACCACAAAACTGAAGGGGCCATAGCGCTGGGGCATACCGATCAACTCACCATCCCCAGCAAACGCGAGCGGATAAGGATCGGAGAAGCCTGGCAGCATCTTGTCAAAGTAACCCATGAAACGATCCTTATTCAGCGGCTTGATCAGACCTTCAGGGTAGAGTTGCGCACGAGCCCAGGGCTGGTTTACATTAATAAGATCCCAAACATTGACCTCACCCGCTCGAAGTTTATTGATCATGTCAGGATCAGAGGTGCCACTTTCCGCCCGAACCTTTGCGCCCGAATTGGCTTTGCGGAAGGGTCCCAGCACATCGTCCGAGTTATAACCCTCCCAGCAAAGAATGTTCATTTCGTTTCGGGCCGCCAGAACTGAACTGATCGAACCCATAGCGGCAAGCCCGGCACCCGCGGCCAGGCTCTTATTGAATTGACGTCGCGTAAATTTCATTGTTACCTCCTTAATCTCGTCGGTGTTTGGTTTTAATTCAAAACAAAGTTGATGC
>DPVA01000058.1:0-11636 GCA_003529705.1 Gammaproteobacteria bacterium
GGGCCTTGTGGGAAGGGGACTATACCCATGAGGGGGAGTACTGGCAGTTTTCACGCATGACGTCTGTGCCCAAGCCCATCCAGGCACCTGCGCCTCCGGTATGGATTGCTGCTCGGGCACCGGTGACTTTTGATTTCGCGATCAGAAACCATTGCAACATCATGTCCTGGGCACTGGCCCGGCCTTTTTCTGAGGTCGAGCTTTACAAAGAGAACTTTGAGACTGCGCTAAAAAATAATCCTGGTATGCCCCGCCCGGTCTTTGCAACCATGCGACAGACGGCCGTTTACGAAAAGGCTTCAGAGGTGGATTCTTACCTTGACGCGTTCATCTCCAAGACGGCCCGTTTCGAAAACCTTTTCAAGAATATTGCTGATGTAAAAGAAGGCTTTCCCGAGCAGGTCGATCTTTCGACTATTGCCGGGGAGGATCGCTTCAACCGCAAAGAACTCCAGAAGAATCTGATGTTCGGTACACCTGATGAAGTGCTAGCTAAACTCGAGAAGTACCAGGCGATCGGGGTTGATGACTTTATTTACAACGCCAGTTACGGCCTTGACCGGGAAAGACAAAAAAGTTCTCTGAAGCTTTTCTGTAGGGAAGTCGCTCCAGCCTTTGGTTGAGTGTTATGGTGCACTTAGGTCGAGGCCCGGAAGGCGCCCGGGGTTTTGCCCGTCCAGTTCTTGAATGATCGGCCAACGTTTGCAGGCTCTGTGTAGCCCAAGAGGTATGTGATCTCGCCGATCGATCTCTGCTTTTCCATGAGATAGCTGATTGCGAGTTCACGCCGAACTTCTTCTACAAGCATTTTGAAGGTGAGACTCCTTTCTTGCAGTTCGCACTGTAAATGCCGCACGCTGACGTTGAGCTGACGGGAAATCGCAGCCTGATCGGATCCGGACTCAGTTAGGCTTTCGATCAGTAGTCGGCGCACCTGAGTTGCAAAGTCCGCAAGCTCATATCGACCCAGGTCATCACTGACCACATCGTCGTTGATTCGTGAACGCAGGGGGTTGGCCCCAGGCAGGATTTGCTCCATCTGACCCCTATTGAAAACTAGCGCATAGCGCGGGGCATTGGGAATCACTGAGCACACGCCATCTGGCGCTGAAGCTCAAAAGCCTCGGTATCTAGGCGCTGATCTGCCCGAGTGATGAGTTTGAAGAAAAAGTTCTGCCGGTCACCTACAAGGCACAAGAATATTTCTGATGCTGAAAAAATGGTCTTGGTTGCAACAATGGGATCAGTAAGACGCTTCATGAACCACAGGGAGATCGAGTTGTTGACCAGAAGCAAACAGCCGCAGGATCAGGTAGCGCTGCTGCGCGCCAATGGTGTTCCGGTAAAAGTCTGTCCTCTAGGTATTCCAAAGATCTATATCGAAGAGATCGAGCTGAAACCGCCATTAGATCTTGGATACGGTGAGGAGGCCCCAGAGTGAAATTTTTTCCAGCCGTTTCCGTCACGACGAGCGGTGCGATAAGGTATGGCGCTGGTAACGTTGTCGAGAAATAAACCCCATACAATTGAAGTAAATTGTAGTTTGTATTGTTAAATACTTGATGAGTTTTGGCTTAAGCTAAAATCATAGAACCTATTAAAAATAAAGAGAAAATTCCAGATTTCGGGGTGAAAATTGATGGGCGTTTTGCTAACATGAAAGCCCAGTTGTAATCCTCCTTCCTCCTCGGTAATTAGTCCCGGGTCTTCCCCGGGACTTTCTTTCTGCACATATTATTACAGTCCCAATAGGCCCGCCTCTTGTCGGTTACAAGAGTGGCGTAGACAATGTTGAAATGATCGAGATCCGAACGCTGCTGATCGTGGCCCACGTGCCGTCTGACAATACTCAAAGGTTGCGCGGCGCAGTGGAAGCGGGCGCGGCGTCAGTTGAGACTGGTAGCGTCCAGGTTCTGGTGAAAACCCCGTTTCAGGCAAATGCCGATGACGTGCTGGCCGCGAAGGCGCTCATTCTCGGTACCACCGAGAATCTTGGATACATGAGCGGGGCGCTTAAGGACTTTTTTGATCGCGTGTATTACCCCTGTCTGGAATACACCGGTGGCCTGCCTTATGCCCTTTACATCCGTGCCAAGCTAGACGGGACCGGTACCCGTCGTGCGGTCGAGTCAATCGCGTCCGGACTTGGCTGGCGGGCAGTCCAGGAGCCAATGATCTGTCACGGCGAGTGGCACGAGGATTTCGTCGACCAATGTCACGAACTCGGTATGGCTATGGCCGCCGGGCTTGATGCGGGGATCTATTAAAAAAGACCCCGGTGAAGGCCGGGGTCAATATTTAGGAGGAGGATACAACGGTTGCATTGTGCTCTAGTCAGTGTCAACGAAGCGTGAGGCCTGCTTTTCGCGTTTTACAGTTCCCAGATGGCTTCACCCGCGCTGACCTCCGGCATGGATGTCAAAAACGGCGCCATGCGCCCCATGATAGCCTGGATCTGCGGCTGCGCAGCTTCAGCAGCAGCTTCGCTGGCATAGCGCGAGATGATCATGCCCTGGCCTTCATCTACAACGCAGGAGTGAACAGTTTCAAGACCATCAATGGCGTTTAGTTCATCGCGGAACGTATCGGCTAGGGCTAAAAACTCGTCGAAACGCGCTGCATCAAATCCATAAGTTGTGACGCGGAAATACATGATTTACCTCCTTATGATGGTGGACAGGCCACTTTAGCAGACAACCTGATTTTCTGCGCCATCACGAAAATTTCATTTCTAATCAACAATCTGCTCACGTGGTCGCGGGCATGATCTGCGCTCAACTTAATTCAACCGAGAGCAATTTCGATGACATTCAAAAGTTTCCTGGCGGCGCTTGCCGCTATTTTTGTAATTTCGGTCGCCCAGACCGCGAGCGCGTCTTCCTGCGGTGGCGGGGATCACGATCACAGCCATGGTGGAGGCTACACCGTACTGGATAAAGCCGCCGCCGATGGCAACTTCTCGACTCTGATCGCGGCGGTTGAGGCGGCGGGTCTCGAGGAGGTCTTGAGTGGCCACGGTCCCTTTACGATCTTTGCCCCGACCAATGCTGCCTTCGCAGCACTGCCAGAGGGTACGGTGGAGAGTCTCCTGAAGCCCGAGAACATTGATCAGTTAAAAGCCGTCCTGACCTATCATGTGTTGCCGACAAGCGTGACATCGTCCAACATCAGAAACGGCGACAACTACGTTAAAACGGTAAGTGGCGGTACGCTTAATGTGGAAAAAGAGTACGACGAAGTCATGATCGGCTCAGCACGCGTCGTCGCAGTCGATATCAAAGCGAGCAATGGCGTGATCCATGTGATCGACGAGGTGCTGTTACCGAAGTCATAATTGTCATTTTAGGGCACAAAAAAACCGGGGCTCGCCCCGGTTTTTTTGTAACGAATTAATACCATGTCTGAATCTAATAGTTCGACCAAGCAATTAGAAGAGGCCCGGTGCTGGCTGAGCACGGCACAGCGGATTCTGGTGTTGACCGGGGCGGGACTTTCGACCGGGTCCGGCATACCGGACTTTCGGGGCCCGCAGGGCATCTGGACCCGCGATCCTGATGCGGAAAAACTCTCAGATATCCATTATTACGTGTCAGATGAAAATATCCGGAGAAAAGCTTGGCTGTCGCGACGGGACTCGCCGGTTTGGCAAGCGTGCCCGGGTCTGGGTCACGAGGTACTGGCTCGCTTTGAGCAAAGCGGTCGGCTCGATACATTGGTCACCCAGAATATTGACGGCCTGCATCAACTTGCCGGAAGTTCGCGCGAGCGAGTGATCGAAATCCACGGTACGATCCGGGAGGTCGTTTGCCTTGTGTGCAGTTACCGCGTGCCGATGCAGGATGTGTTAAAGCGTCTTGCGGCGGGCGAGGAAGATCCCAAATGTCCTGATTGTGGCGGAATCCTAAAGTCAGCCACTGTATCTTTTGGTCAGTCACTTATTGCACAGGATCTTGCTCGCGCAGAGCAGGCGGCCCGCGACTGTGACCTGATGCTGGCCGTGGGTTCGATGCTGTCCGTGTACCCCGTAGCGGGACTGGTACCGATCGCGAAAGAATCTGGCGCGAGGATTGTGATTGTGAATGGAGAGCCAACGGCAATGGATGGCATCGCGGACGCAGTGCTGCTGGGCGATCTCGACGAAGTATTGCCGGGAGTGCTGGATGGAACTCACATCAATGACTGATCTCAAGGTCCACGTGAAAGTGTGCTGTATGGCATCGATCGACGAAGTCCGCCTTGCTGAACGATTGGGAGCGAGTGCCGTCGGGCTGGTAGGCGATATGCCATCTGGCCCCGGTGTCATCGGCGCACAGGCGGCTGCCGAGATTGCCCGGAAAGCGCCTATTGGTCTGGATACCTTCTTACTGACCAGCGGTGAACGCGCGGCAGATATTGTGAATGAACTTGCGGTCTGCCCAGCAAGCGTAGTCCAGATCGTTCGGCATATTGATCCTGAAGAGTATCCGGCGCTCATTGAGGCGATGCCACAGGTGCGCCGAGTACAGGTGATCCATATTGAAGACGAAAGCGCGCTGACACTTGCCATGCGATACACGCCCTTTGTGCACGCTTTTCTTTTGGATTCAGGACGTACCTTGGGGACAACACCCCAGTTCGGCGGTACCGGCGATACGCACGATTGGGGCATCAGCGCCCGCTTTGTTGCGCAGGCAGAGTTACCGGTTTATCTTGCGGGTGGTTTGAAAAGTGCCAACGTCTTCGAGGCAATTAGCCAAGTTCGTCCCTATGGTGTTGATCTTTGCACCGGGGTGCGCACGAATGATCAACTCGACGAGGGCAAGTTGGACAGTTTCATGTCGGAGGTTCGCCGCGCCAGTGAGACGCTTGGTAATTAGATCGAATTCCGGTTTCAACTCGCGGTCCACGCGTAAATTCCCAGCGCGACGCATACCAACGGCGTGATTGTGCAGCGAAGTTTCCAATAGCCGGTGCTGATCGCCCCGAGCCTGTATTGGTGGTGATCCAACAGCAGTTGTGCCGCCAAAAGTCCTGCCAGGATCAGTACACCCGTTGGGGTACGACCCCAAAGCGCCAGGGCAAAAACCGCCAGTGCAAAGATGTTGCTTCCCACAAGGCTGGGTGTGTCACCGTAACGGAGCCCGCTGCCCCACTGCGCTCCAGCCATAAAGGCGCTGATGACGACGGCATAACCCCATAGCCAGGTGTCGGGTGTGATACCTGGCAGTGCAATCCAGCCGACCTTCATCATCGGCGCGATGACGAAGGGGATCACGCCGGCAAAGGTCAGTGTAGGAGTGAGTACAGAAGGCTTTTCGTTCATGGCCGCTCTCGCTTGCATCGTTTGGAGCAAAAGCGTACCTCATTCCAGCAGCGTTGCCATTTTTTTCGCCAGCGAAAAGGTCGGTGGCACGATGGGCAGATTTTCTGAGGGAGATCCTGTTTCGACATGGTGAATTGGCCCGGGCTCGCGGCTAGGAGCCTAACATTATCGATCAGACGCTGCCCTCGGGGTGTCAATACTCGGGTACCAAGGCAGTGCTACATTACCCTCCTGCACGTTACAAAATATTGCTCTGGTATGCTTCACCCCGTTACGCCTGAGATCTCAAATCTTGAACAGATCGCAAAAGATCAGTGGCATTCTTTGGCTGCGGCCTCAAATGATCGCCACCACGCTTGGCATACACCGACACTTGCTAACGTGGGTGAGGGCATTGCGCAATTGCGCACGGTGGTACTGCGCTCTGCAGACCCTGCGACGAGGATCCTTAGCTGTCACACCGACAGCCGTTCTCCCAAGGTAATTCAGCTTGCCGAGGATTCGAAGTTTTCCTGGCACTTTTATGATCGAGACGCCAAGATTCAACTGCGTGCTTACGGCAATGCCTGGACACATCAGGGAGATGCACTCGCGAGACAACGCTGGCAAGACGGCGCTTGGCGCAGTGCCCAGTGTTACCGCACACCGCTTGCACCGGGTCAGTCCTGCATGGAAGCAGACCTGGATATCAATGCCCCGGTGGACCCTGTGACGGGCGAGGAACACTTCGTGGTGCTGGCCTGCGAAATCGACCAGTTTGACTGGCTATTCTTAAGGGTTGAAGGTCATCGACGTGCCCGCTTTTTGTGGGAAGCAGGCCGGTGGCAAGGCGACTGGATCGCTCCTTAGGCCTTCCTGAATCTTGCCACCGAAACGCGTCGGCACATGGCTCGGCCACTAGGGAAATTCGGGATACAGTAAAGAGAGGTTATCCAGACACGGTTGATATTGAGCGGGGGTCGTCGGTGATGCCGCTGAAGCGGCGTGGCAGCAGTCCGGACTGAAACCAGCTGACAAAAGTGATAATGCTGAATATCGGCAGGCCGAGGTGCTGACGAAGGTCCGCGGCGTGGGGCCCCATGTTGGTACACTCCAGCACAATAGCGCCAACTTGTGGGTGCTCTCGAACCAGTGCCACCCCCGCGTCGAGCAGATCCTGACGACAGGCATCGATGTCCATCTCTTGTTCATCCTCAAGAATCACGCGAGTGAACTCTCTTCCATTCTCAGTACCTACCACGGGGGTATCTTGCGGCGCTCCGGCTGCCAGCAGATGTTCCGCGGTGAGACTCTCACTAGAAATAGTGATCACCCCCACTTGCTGATTGGGGGGTAGCAATTTTTGTACAAATGGAACCTGCATCAGGGAGGAACTCGCCACAGGGACGTTCACTGCGTGCGTTAACTTCTCCTGAAACAGTGACAGAAAGCCACAGGTTGTACTCAGGCCATCGGCACCATCCGCGACCAGGGATTTGCCGGCGTCGATAAAGGCATCAAGCAGGCCTTCGGCCCGGTGGCGAACCACCCGGTCCGGAGAAGCCCCGCGAACAACGCGATACAGCACAGGAAAGGGCCAGGTTACTGCATTGCCGAAATCTCCTGGAATCCGCGGGAAAACAGTATCAAGCATCAGCATACCCACGGTTGAGCCGTAAACCGTTTTCCCCCCTTGCACAGAGGTCACTGGATGGTGGTTCATAACGATTGATCCCGGTATCTGTCTTAGTGGCAGTGGTATCCTGATTTAGAGTGCTAGGTTATTCTAACCACCGGATAAGGCCGGTCATGGAGTCGCAATGAGTGCACAAACATCCCAACCTGATACTGCGCTGAGCGGTGCCGAGGCAATGGTGCGAATGCTGCAGGCGCATCAGGTCGAATATGTATTTGGCCTGTGTGGCGACACCACGCTTCCGTTTTATGACGCCTTCCATCGTCTCGATCATGGTATCACTCATATTCTGACCCGCGATGAACGTGCAGCGGCTTACATGGCCGATGGCTATGCCCGGGTCAGTGGCCGGGTGGGGGTGTGTGAAGCACCAAGCGGCGGCGGTGCTACCTATATCCTGCCGGGTGTGGTTGAAGCCAACGAGTCTTCGGTCGCGGTGGTTTCAATCACATCGGACGTTTCGGTTGCCTCTCGTGGACATTATCCGCTGACCGAACTCAACCAGGAACGCCTGTTTGCACCATTGACACAGTTCAATGCGGTGATCGATCACCCTGATCGTTTGGCGCCGCTGGTGCGTGCGGCCTTCCGGGCTGCCACTACTGGGCGGCCTGGTGCAGCACACCTGGGCTTTCCTATCGACATGCAAAGAGCTGAGATAGCGCCCAAGGATATCTGGGCCCAGCCAGAATTTGGACGCTTTCCCGCATGGCCAGCGGGACCTGATCCGAGCGCCGTTGAAAAGGCGATGGGGTTGCTGACCGGAGCCAGCCGCCCTTTGGCGATATGCGGTGGCGCTGTGGTCAGTTGTGGTGCTGAAAAGACT
Source organism: Gammaproteobacteria bacterium (assembly GCA_003529705.1). Classification (GTDB taxonomy): domain Bacteria; phylum Pseudomonadota; class Gammaproteobacteria; order Arenicellales; family UBA868; genus UBA868. The sequence continues at coordinate 7,804 of DPVA01000058.1, forward strand.
CTTGCCCAGTGGGCAGAGCGGTTTAACCTTGCGGTCGCGACAACCGTTAGCGGTAAAGGGGCGTTGGCTGATGATCATCCCCTGGCGCTGGGGGTCATTGGCAGTAATGGCGGGACGCCGGCTACTCGTGCTGTGGTCGATGCGGCAGATCTCGTGATCTTTATCGGGTGTCGTGCCGGGTCAGTGACCACTGAACGCTGGCGGTCACCCGCACCGGGTGTCAAAGTAATCCAGATTGACTCCGACCCAATGGTAATTTCGGCGACTTACCCGACCGAGGTCGCCATAGTGTCTGATGTGGGTCTCGCGCTGGCGACACTTAACGAGGTTGCACAGGTAGAAGAGTTGCAAGCGGACGGCAATGGTGAACAGATTGTTGCCGATGCCCGAAAGCGTAAGTTTGCCGAGTTTGAGCTGCTGTCCCAAAGCAACAGTTTCCCGATCCGGCCGGAGCGCGTCGTGGCGGCGCTTAACAGTCTGATGCCGGGGGATGGCATCGTCGTGGCGGATCCGGGAACACCGTGCCCGTATTTTTCGGCCTACTACCAGCAGACCCAGCCAGGCCGGCGGGTGTTTAGTAATCGGGCCCACGGCGCCTTGGGTTATGCGCTGGCTGCCGCCATTGGGGCTCAGTTTGCGGCTCCCGCGCAGAGCGTCATTTGTGCGATGGGTGATGGCAGTTTTGGTATGTCAGTTGGAGAACTTGAGACCCTGGCGCGTCTCGGGCTGCCGGTGAAGTGTCTGGTCTTTTCCAATAGCAGTTTTGGCTGGATCAAGGCGGGTCAGCGCGCTGGATTTGGCGAACGCTATTTTTCGGTTGATTTCAGTGCGACGGATCACGCTGCAGTCGCCCGAGCCTATGGCATTCAGAGTTGGACAGCGGACGATCCACAGAAACTCTCGACGATACTTGCGCAGGCGCTTGAAGCTCCAGGTCCGGCACTGGTGGATATCATCAGTCAGCCATTGGAACAGGCGGAGGCGCCCGTCAGCGAGTGGATAGCGTAGGACTGTTTCTTGGGGAGTCGTGGTGCTGGCAGGACGGCTGGATGGCGCCCTGAACGCCGCATTTTTATTCATAAGTCTATAAAAAATAGATTAAAACCTGCAATTTCTTGAGACGGTGTCCGTAGAAAAGGCGTGGAAATACATTACATATAGTGTGGACAAAATACCCAAATAATAAGAAATATTGATGATATCAAAGAGAAATGTCTATTGGTCTGACCCAGACCGTTGCGGTAACGTCCGTCCTCACCTCATGAGCCGAACGATTCGGCTTCGGGGTCGAATTTCAACTAATCACCCATAGGGAGAGAGAGGAAACAATAATGCTGAAACGTAAATTCATTTATCCGGCGCTCGCGATGGTAAGTGCCGCGGCTCTTCTGGTGGCGGGGCCTGTGCAGGCCTGGCAGCCAAAAAAGCCGGTTGAGTTCATCATTATGGCAGGCACCGGCGGCGGCGCAGACCAGATCGCACGTCTGCTGCAGGGACTGATCGAAAAGAAAGGGCTGAGTTCGCGCCCGTTCATTCCGATCAACAAGCCCGGTGGTTCAGGCGCTGAAGCCCTGCGATACATGCAGGACAAGGCGGGTGACAACCACACCGTGATGATGACGCTTAACAGCTTCTACACCACGCCGATCATTCAGCCTGACCTGGGCGTTGATCCGACTAAGTTCACGCCGATCGGCCTGATGGCGATGGATACCTTCCTGCTCTGGGTTCACACCGACCGCGCTGATATCACTGATCTCGACAGCTACGTTGCTGCTGTTAAAGCCAAAGGTCTTGACTGGAAGGTCGGTGGTACCGGTTCCGGTCAGGAAGACAGCGTGCTGACCGCGATGATGGAAGCGCAGTTTGACTATAAGGTCACCTACATTCCGTTCCCGGGTGGCGGCACTGTTGCCAAGAACCTTATCGGAAAGCAGATCGACTCAACGGTCAACAACCCGTCAGAACAGATGGCTTTCTACCAGGCTGGCAGCTCCAAGCCGTTGGTACAGTTCACCGGCGAGCGTATGGCTGCTTTCCCGGATGTCCCAACTGCCAGAGAACTGGGAGTAAATATCGAGTACTACATGCAGCGTTCGGTTAACGGACCTCCAGGAATGGCGCCGGAAGCCGTGGAGTTCTACACCAATCTTTTCCAGGAGCTCTTCGACAGCAAAGAGTGGCAGGACTTCTGTGTCAGCGACGGCCTGACCTGTGACGAGATGATAAAAAACGATGCACTCGGAACCTTCCATGCCAATCAGTATGTTGCGCACCAGAAGCTGATTAAGCAGGTTGGCGCCGCTGCCATTACCGGCGAGTAATCCGATCTGTATTCCGGGCCGGCTTTCGCTGGCCCGGACATTTCGTACAATAAAGATACAAGGCACCGCGTTGAATACCTGTGCGGCGTTCAGCGCGGTCGCTTTCCTGGATAAAAAGATAGGGCAAGGGAGACCTACATGTCGACACGCACAGCGGAGCTGCTGGCGGGCATCGGCCTGCTCGTCTTCTCTTTGGCGCTTATGTGGAGTGTCTACGCTGACGGTCTGAATATTGGTTGGGTCGACGGGCGTGGACCTGGGGCAGGTGTATGGCCTTTCTGGCTGAGCCTGGGCATGGCGCTGACCTCTGTTTGGACGGTTTTCCGCTGGTTTCGTAGGACCACACCGGAAAGCCGGAACGAAGCTCCCTATATCGATACCGACCCGCTTGCTCTCGTAGCGACCTCATTTATCGCGCTGACGGCGATGATTTTCCTTGTCTCGATCGTCGGGACGTACATCGCAATTGCCTTGTTCCTTGGCTTTTATATGAGAGTCATTGGAAAGCATTCCTGGGGCATGACAATCGTCTCGGTGATTGTTGCGGTAATCTTCATCTACTTCCTCTTTGAGTGGCAGTTGACGAAATACTTGCCTAAGGGCCTGCCCATCTTCGAAGACGGATTCCTGTGGATTGATAATTTTCGCTGGGAATATCTGATGTAGGCGACGGTAAGGATAAGAGAAAAATATGGGGGAGATTTTTAGCCTACTGGGTGCCGGATTGCTGCAGGCCTTTGAGCCTTTGAATCTCGGCATGATCATCGCAGGATGCATGGCGGGGCTCTTTATCGGTGCGATGCCGGGCCTGGGTTCCGTAAATGGCGTCGCGATCCTGCTGCCGGTGACATTCCTTGTTCCACCGACCGCTGCGATCATATTTCTCGCAGCACTTTATTACGGCGCTATGTACGGGGGTGCCATCAGCTCCATCACCCTGGGAATTCCTGGCGCCTCGACAGCGGTGGCCACCGTCTTCGACGGTCGGCCTATGGCGCAAAAGGGAATGGCGAATCAGGCATTGATGGCCGCGGCCGTTGCGTCGTTCATCGGTGGGACTATTTCGATTGTCCTGTTTACACTGTTTGCGCCACCACTCGCGGAACTCGCATTGAAGTTCGGACCGCAGGAAGAGTTTGCTTTGATGGTACTCGCTTTTGCGACCTTTATCGGGTTGGGCGGTGACGATATTCCGAAGACCATATTTTCAATTCTTCTGGGACTCGTGATGGCGGCGGTCGGGTTCGACATTATTTCCGGCCAGCCACGCCTTATTTTCTTTGACATGGTCGAGTTCCAGCGCGGTATCGGTTTTCTTGTTCTTGCTATAGGCATTTACGGCATTGGCGAGCTTTTGTGGACTCTTGAAGAGACCAGCGGCAAGGTTAAGATAGAAAACGTCAAGACCAACTTCGGCGCGTTCAAGAAGCATCTGGGACAAATTAAGAGCTATCTGCCCACCACCTCGCTGGGTTCAGTACTAGGGTTTTTTGTGGGTACCCTGCCGGC
>DPVA01000058.1:11936-21168 GCA_003529705.1 Gammaproteobacteria bacterium
GTTTTTTGTGGGTACCCTGCCGGCAGCGGGGGCTACGCCCGCATCCCTCATGGCGTACGGACTCGCCAAGACCTTCTCTAAGGACCCTGACAGTTTCGGCAAGGGCAATATCTCTGGCGTTGCGGCGCCGGAGGCGGCCAACAACGCCGCATCAACGGGCTCGATGTTGCCTATGATCACGCTCGGTATTCCGGGTTCACCCACTACGGCCATTCTGCTGGGCGGCATGATTATCTGGGGACTGCGTCCCGGGCCACTTCTGTTTGCCAACAACCCGGATTTTGTCTGGGGTCTGATTGGCTCGATGTACGTAGCCAACTTCGTGACGGTTGCGCTCAATCTTGCACTGATTCCACTCTTTGTCCGTGTTCTTGCGATGCCGTTCACGATCCTGACACCGGTGATCTTCATCCTCTGCTTCGTAGGGGTTTTCGCAACAACAGACCGAATGTTTGATGTATGGCTGATGCTGGTGTTGGGTCTTGGGGGATACCTGCTGCGCAAACTCAATTACCCAGTCGCGCCGGCTGTGCTGGCGATCGTGCTGGGCCCGTTGGCAGAGCGCTCGTTGCGCCAGTCGCTTATTTCGAGCCGTGGTGACGTGACGACTTTTGTCCATCCCGGGGAGCACCCTATTGCGCTGATCTGCATTCTTTTCGCCATCGCTCTGATTCTCTACCCTGTCTTTCTGAATTATCGTCGTAAGAAAGGACGCGAAGCTGCGCAATCGGGATAACCATCCGGGCTGTGGAGTTGCCTCCAGCGTCAGGAAAGATCTGACAGGCGTCAGGGCTGGGAATCCGTTGCTCGCTGCTGGGGTCGGTTAAAAAAGAGGAGGAGGAAAATATGAGTGATGAACTCTGGCGTTTGAGTGCCTGCGAGGCAGCACAGGGCATCCGGGATAAAAGATTCACTTCGGAGGAACTCGTTACCTCCGTTTCAGGGCGCATCGCCGAACACAATCCTAAGCTAAACGCGGTTGTTCTCGATCTTGCTGAAGAAGCGTTAGGCGACGCACGTGCTGCAGACGCACAGCTGGCAGCGGGCAAGCTCACGGGCCCCTTGCACGGGGTGCCCGTCACCATCAAAGCCAATATCGACGTCAAAGGCCAGCCCACGCCAAATGGCTTGCCTGCTTTTGAGAATCTGATCGCCCCCGATGATTCGCCGGTAACGGCCAACCTTAAAAAGGCCGGCGCCATTATTGTCGGTCGTACCAATACGCCCGAATTGTCAATGCGGCTCACCACCGACAACCCTTTGCACGGAAGAACGCTCAATCCCTGGGATGAAGATGCCAGCCCTGGTGGTTCCTCGGGCGGGGCGTCTTCCGCTGGTGCCGCAGGATTTGGCCCGATCCATCACGGTAATGACATCGGTGGATCGCTGCGTTGTCCGGCGTTCAACTGTGGCCTCTCCACCGTAAAGCCAACTTTTGGCCGGGTGCCGGCTTTTGTGCCCTCGGCAACGGAAGAACGAGGCATCCTCGCGCAGCTAATCTCGGTGCAAGGCGCGATCTGCCGTGAGGTGCGCGATGTGCGTCTTGCCCTGGGGGTGATATCCGGCGCCGATGCGCGGGATCCTTTCTGGATGCCGGTGCCCTTTGAGGGGTGGCCGAAAGAGCCTGGTCCGATCCGGGTCGGGGTCACAACCGAATCTTACGGTCATCCGTTGCATCCCGAGATTGTCGAGGCAATCGACCGTGCTGCAGGTTATCTCTCGGATGCAGGTTATGCGGTAGGGGAGACGACGACGCCGTCGGTAGATGATTGTGCGAAGGCCTGGTTCAGATTCCTTGGTGCGGAACTCGAGACTTTTTTGATGCCCCTGGCCCGCGAGCACGGCAGCGAGACTATTCAGAAGATTTTCAGTTGGTACTTCGAGATAGGCGAGACAGCAAATCCTGTGGATTATCGCTTGGGCGTCAAGAACCGCTCCGCGATGACGCGCCAATGGAGCGAGTTTTTGCAGGATACCCCCCTGGTGCTGGCGCCTTATTTTCTGCAGCCGACGCCGGACTGGGACTGTGACCAGAAAAGCCTCACGGGGACTCAGGATCTATTCAACTCGGCGATTTACAGCACCGGTATTAACTGGGTCAGTCTGCCGGCCGGGGTGACGCCTATCGGAATGATCGCAGGTCGCCCGGCGGGTGTGCAGATTATCGGTCGGGGTTACCGCGAAGACATGGTGCTCGATGCGATGGAAGTAATCGAATCGCGCGTTGGGGTGCTGACGGAGGAGTTGTGGAAAAGAGAGGGCTAACCCAAGCGTGCTCAGTCTGTCGCATCGGCCGGTGCTTCTATGCGGTGGGTATCGAAGTCTGCGGGTGCGGTGAACTCAATTAGTTCGAGGTCGTCTGAGCAGGCGAGCTCGTCGTGGACAATACCAGCGGGCTGAAGACAACTATCTCCTTCACGAAAAGTGAACTCCCCCTGGCCTTCGTAGGTAAAGCGGATCCAGCCTTTGAGTATATAAATCATCTGGAACTCAAGGTCGTGCACGTGGAGTCCGGTATGCGGAAACTCCGCGACTGGTTTTTTTACCCGGATCACGTGGGCGTTATAGGCGCCACCAGTAGCTTCACTGACCCCAAGTTCCCGGTACTCAAAAAACTTCCGTAGGCCCTGAACCCACTTGGCATCCGCCGCGCTCGTGGTACAGAACTTTTGCTCAAGAGCTTTCATAAATTTCCCCGCTGGGTAGTTGCTCTAACCGGAATCTGACCACGTTCGCAGACCGGCGTTTATCCCTAAGCATATCCTCAAGACCCTGATTGGTCGACTGCAGCGGTTTGCGCCTAATGGCCTGAGTTGAAGGGAATTTAAATTCCCAGGGGGGTTGAAAAGACCTTTCGCCGACCGCATTTTAGAAGCATGGATAAAAATCAGAATCTCTCAAATCCGCAGCAGGGTATTCCCCCGGTTCCGCCTCAGGCCATGCTTCTTCGGGAAGCGGTTATGACGGCATATTCAATTACCGGCAACCTCTCTGCGGCCACCGCCCTTTGTTCAAGCCTGGTTGATGAAGACTTGCCCGGAGAGCAGCAGGCCTCAGCGGTGCTGAACCGGCTGCATCAGATCGCGATGAAGCGGCCCAAACACTGAACCGCCGTCAGCGGATCATGTAGACCTTTTTTAGGGTCTTCGTGACTCGGCAGTTTCCGCACCACCCGGCAGGAAAGAAGGCAGCCGTGTCAGGCCCGATGTCGGTGAACTCGCCGTTGTCGTGCTCATAGCGCGCTTCGCCTTCGAGGAAGTGACAGAACTCATCTCGGGTGACTTCACAGCGCCAGAGGCCAGGGGTGCATTCCCAGTATCCGCACTCCGGTCTTCCCCCCTCCCCTTTGTGCAACAGCACACCCTGGGTGTGTGAGTCGCCCTCAAGCATTTTGTCAGGAGCGCCCCAGTCTGTGAGACCGGCTTGCTCAAGCGGGTTTCGCAATACGGCAATCTTCATTTTTATTCCTGTGGCTTCTTCGAGATAATGGTGTGCTACGCGCCTTTGGCCAGATGGGCCTTTGGACACGCGTGCAAGGTTACCTTATCGGAAATCGCAGGAGCCGTTTGGATGAGTCGGAAGGAAGCTGATTTTTACGTATTGACGCACGAGCCGGGGCATAACCAGAAAGCCCTGCCGCTCTGGGCGAGCACACGCGGGGGGCTCATTTCCTTCGATGACGCGCCGCCGCCAGTGGAGCGCGTGGATTTACCGGGCCTGCCTGGTGTCTTTCACCTGCACAATGTGCTTTCCCCGGGTGAGTGTGAACAGTTCAGATTGTTTGCTGACACCTTGGGATTTCACGAGGATGCACCGGTCTCACTGCCGTACAGCGTGCCTCACATGAATAATCTCAACTTGCTGGTCGACAAGAGTATCTGCGCCACCTTGTTTGGCCGGTGTCAGACCCAGTTGACCGAACTCATTGGCGGCGCACCAAGTCTCGGCCTTAACGCCCGCTTTCGTTTCTACCGGTATCAGCCGGGCGATTTCTTTAAGACGCATATCGACGGGTCCTGGCCCGGTAGCGCTGTAGTCGACGGCAGGCTGCAGGGGGATGCCTTTGGTGACCGATGGAGTCAGTTAACTTTTCTGCTATTGCTCAGCGGGGATTATGATGGCGGCCACACCCGGTTCTACCCTGAGGGGGAGAGCGGTGAGGGGATTCCGGTTCATACGCCAGTTGGCAGTGCGCTGTGTTTTCCCCACGGCGGCCATGCTCAGCATTATCCGCATGCGGGAGAAAAAGTTCGGCAGGGTATCAAGTACGTCATCCGCACCGATGTACTCTACGGGCGTACACCAGAGTCCGAGAAAATACAGCGTCGTTGGATGTACTGAGCTCAGATTCCATAGTCGCGAATAACCTCCGCGACACGGATACGGTAATTACGGAAGATGCCCTGGTCTTTGGCTTCGTTCTGTGCTGCTATGTGTTCCAGATGTTCACGCCATCTTTTGACGGCATCAAGATTCTGCCAGGTAGAGACCGAAATAAACCGTTCACGGTCGGAGACGCTTTCAAACCGTTCAACGCTGATAAAGCCCTCAATCTGCTCTACGTTTTCGCGCAGTATCCCGGCAAGCTCAAAGTAGCGGCCCTCATACGAGGGGTCGGGCTCAAATTCGAACAGTACGACGATCATGATGGGGATCTTGCGATGTGTTTGTTCTGGCTTTTCCGCTACAGTGCGTCCTTGAGGAACGAAAGTTTAACGCCAACAGGATGGGACCATGCAGCGACGACGGCGCAGTACCAACTTCCTGCGACCCATGTACCGTCTGGGTTGGCTGCTGATCTGGAGTCTATGGGGTATCAGCCTGTTTTTTGGGATCCCGGCGATGATGCCTCATGACGATGTTGTCGGTTGGGGTTTCGTGGCGCTCGCGGTCACCGCCGTTGCGTATCTGTTGCACCGGTTCTGGGATTGGCTGGTGGTGGGCCGGCCTTTTCCGGGGCGAGGGTAACTTTCACCCGCGAGTATGGTCAGAACAAAGGAGACAGAGGATGAGTCACAACCCGGTTTTTCATAACTTTGACGAGGCTCCGACCCACGTCGCGCCGTTCAGTCACGCAGTGGAGGTGGACGGCTGGATTCAGTTGACTGGACAGATGCCGACCGATCCAGATGATGACAGCACGCCGCTGCCACGAGGCGTCGAAGCTCAGACCCGTCGTGTGATGGACAATCTCATCATTGTGCTGAATGGTCTCGGGCTGAATCTTTGCCATGTGCTTTCGTGTCGTGTTTATCTAACCGACTTTTCTCGCGATTACGAAGCGATGAACCAGAGTTACCGTTCTTACTTCCCCCCGGGCCGCTTGCCCGCACGTACCTGTATCGGCGTTACCAGCCTTGCCCGGCAAGCACTGGTTGAAATCGATATGGTGGCAAAGCGACCTTAATCGTTTTGTAACAGCTTACCGATCGATCCCGTTTGGCATAAACAGACGACTTGCGCGGTTCTCGTCAGCCTCGGCATTGTTTTCCCCATTTCAATATTGCCCACACTCGATGTTCTTGCTTCAACACATGTTGCAGCCGTAAAGCATCAATGCGCACTCACGCTAGTGCGCCTCGTGTGTGACGACTCCGTTTACCGTCGTGAATTCCTGGTAGCCGGTCTTGAAGCAAGACAGGACCTCGCTCGGGGTGAGCGGGTCTTCGACTGGCGGCAGAATCTAGTATTTGTGGACCAACATCAAGCGGTGCTGGAGCGGATTACTCCGCAGGGACGGCTGCGCGGGGTAACTTCGTCAGACACGGCTTGATCGCCGATCGGAGTGATCTGGCACGGGAGGGTGATCTACAGAGTCTGGCAATCCGTGTCCTACCGCCCCGGCAGGATCAAGATTCGGCCAGCAGCGAATTTTCTGCCCCAACCTTTATAGTAATCCGCGATAGTGGCTGGGAAGCCAGGCAGGTCCGGGATATCTTGAAAAAGCCGCGGTCTTGATTGCGCCAGGTGGTATCACAAAAAAACCTACTGCCTTTCGTAAAGTTCAGGCTAACACGAGTTTGCAAGATTTTTCACGCAGCGACGCAACGCTGCTCTCAGGCCAAGTCGCCCCGGGGAGTCCAAGGTTATTTTCTGTCCGCGATACCCGGGACCGGCCCGCCTATGATGCCGTGACTTTCGGTACAGCTAACAGCCGACGCAACCCCGAACCGCGGTTTGGCGAGTGGATGACCGTAGTCCCTCCAGATTCTCACAGCATACTGGCGCATAAGCTGGTGCATGTTTTGTTGGCTGATAGCACTCATTCCACATTGCCGCACAACTTGATGCGCGCCGATACATCTCCTGATAACCTGAAACGTACAACAGAGCAGGTTGCCCGTATGCGCAATACCGTCCGGAACAACGAACTCCTGCAGTGATACCGCCTTAACCGACTCCGGAGCGAGTAGCAAGGATTCCCCCGAGCACTCCTGATGGGCAAGGTCAGGTATTTCGGCGGGCAGCGGTCACCATCAGCGCACTGAGCGTGAGATACCAGAAAAGCGTCCACCATGGCATCGAGAGGCCCAAGAACACCCAAGAGACGTCAGCACACTCTCCTGATCCGGTGAAGGCCTTTTGCAGGGCATCAGCCAGCGGCATATTAGACAGCATGAACTCAAGCCCGGGCCCGCATTCCGGCACCCGGTCTGCCGACAGGCTCTGAAGATAGATATGCCACCCCGCGACGATGGTGCCCAGAATTCCCGCCACCGCTGCGAGCGAAGCGTAGGCATTGCGGCCGATCCTCCCAGGGTTGTGAATAGCCCCGATTAGCGCGATGCATCCCAGCAATATGAATGCCATCCGTTGAAAGATGCATAGCGGGCAGGGGTCGAGAAAGTCCCGGTATTGCATCCAGTAGGCGTAACCGAGGAGGCCGGCGCAGGCAAGAAAAACGACCAGCCCGGCGGCGCGGAACATCGAAGGCGACTTAAAAGACACCCTGGGATTTTACCGCGACCTTGTGCAGTCACCGAAAGGCTTTGTTGACGGGCAGTCACGCGGCCGGGCGAGTGGGTAGTATCCACCTCGCCACCCAAGCGATTGCAAAATCATTTCTCTCAGTTCATCGATGTCGGACGCATTGCCACAAAGGATCGTACTGTTAGTGGCGATGAGGCCCGCGGCCCGAACTGAAACTTAAAGAGGTTGATTTCTCAGTGGTTAGATGATTCAGCTGGATGTTAACCACAACGTGCGGTGACTACTGGGGATCAGCGCAGACCCAACCTGTCGGACGTTTCATTCCGTGACCGTAAACCTAGTCTGCGCCGGGTTTCTGTGCCCGGCTAGTACAGTTCGACAGAGTGGCAGTTGCGAGAACAATGAGTACAGCGTTTCCAATCAGGCAGTTGACCTGCATCTCAGCGTCTTCCAGAGCATACCCATCCCGCAGGCTTGGAAACGGGGTTACCGGGGCAGTATACCGAGCCGCTTTCTACCGGTATCGTGGTGGCCTTGCATCCGGCAAGAAAAAACAGCAATGCACAGCCAGAGAGCGTTCGGATAACAAAGCTTCGCGTTTGTGATTTAAATGGTTTCACTGCGTTCCTTGTGATCACTTCGCCAGGACCCCCTTGGGTGGACTGGTTTTGACAAACTGGCCATCGGTGGCACATTCTCTCGGTATCGAGCCATCTCAGCAAGCATTTCGGCCCCCTAAACCAGTTCCTCCATATGGAGGGACACCACGATATAGTCTATTCAATATGTGGAGAGTCCCAAGAGCGTGTCTGATAAGCCTCGGACTGATTTTGTACACCGGACTGGCGTGGAGTTTGCCTGAATGCAAGACCCCCCAGGGCCTTAATTCTGACGACGCGGCGAACTACTGCATGATCCATACCTTTCGTACCGCTTGCTTGCTGGGTTTGGGATACGACCTTGAAAAAGGAAACTGGACCGTCATGCGTTCACACTACGAGGGCTGCACGATCAAGGGCTGTGACCAGTTTCTGGAGGAGACCGGCGCCCTTTCAGAGTCGCTGTTTGAGAAAGCGTGTAATTTTGTTCAGTTTGACCGGCGCTGAGCGCTACAACGCTCCCGGGTCTTAACTGCGTAGATAGGAAGCCCCGTTGACATCGATGATGGCGCCGGTTGAGAACTCCGCTCCGGCCGAAGCCAGAAACAGAACTGCATGAGCTACTTCTTCGGGTTTTGCAACCCGCCCCAGCGGACTCTGGCATCGCACGGCATCTCCGCCGGGTCCCTCGAGGACTGTGCTCGCCATATCTGTTTCGACGAATCCCGGGGCTACGGCGCTGACAAAGATGCCCAGCGGCGCGAGTTGCTGGGCAAGGGATTGGGTGAGCGCGTTAAGGCCAGCTTTGCTGGCGCCATAAGCAGGGCAGCGCGGTTCCCCGCGAAAGGCACCGCGCGAACTGACATTCACGATCCGCCCGCCCCCGGATTGACGCATATGCTGCACCGCGTGCCAGCAGAGGTTGGCGGGCCCCGTGAGATTGACGGTGAGTGTATGCTGCCAATGATGTTGCCAATCCTCGTACGACACCTCGTCTACGGGGTGCGCCTCAAAAATGCCGGCGTTGTTGACCAGAATGTCGAGACCCCCAAGATCGGTTACCGTTTTGGTGACCAGTTGCGCCACCGCATCGGGATTGGCAACATCGCCGGCACATAGCGTATGGCCGGTTCCAGGCAGTTCAGCCAGGGTTGTTTCTGCAGCGCTTTGGTTGGTCTCGTAGTGTACTGCTACCCTAGCACCGGCGCCCGCGAACTGAAGGGCGATTGCGCGGCCAATCCCCCGTGATGCTCCCGTGACCAGGACCCTTTTTTCATCAAAGCGCATCAGCTAAGAGTAGCTCAGATGATTATCCGGGAGAAGTGTATCCGCCCGCTTTTCGTGCGGTAAGCCATCCGGCCGCAATAATGGCGATGACACCGAATGTGGCGAGACCATCAAGCGTGTCCCCCCAAAACAGGTAACCCAGAATCACGGCGAAGGGTATGGCGGTGAAGAAAAAAGGCGCAATAAAGGTGATTTCACCGAGGCGTACCGCCATAATCATCAGCGGAAAGGCCGCACTCACCAATACTGCGGATACCAAGATGCCCGCAGTCATTTTCCAGCCGAAAGACTGCCACTCAAAGATGCTGACGATTCCGGCGCCGCCCGCGACAACCAGCACCGTAATGAAGGCAATTTGCAGTGGGTGGGCCGAGGGCTCGATAAAGCGGGTCGAGATCTCCCGCAAGGCACTCGCT
>DPVA01000058.1:21472-21670 GCA_003529705.1 Gammaproteobacteria bacterium
CTCCCGCAAGGCACTCGCTGCTGCAGTCGCGAGGGGCAACAACAACAACAGGCTCCATTCTGTCCCCCAGGGTCTCGTGACGCATAGTACTCCGGCAAACCCGATCAGTACCGACAACCATCGCCACAGCGAATTAGCTTCGCGCAGGAGAATGATGCCGAGCAGGGTGACCATGATCGGCGAGGTCCAAGCGAGCGC
>DPVA01000058.1:21998-22154 GCA_003529705.1 Gammaproteobacteria bacterium
GTGGGCAGCGCAATGAACTGCAACCCGAAGAGCCATAATCCGGTCGACATCAATTCGCAGCCGCCCCGCACCAGCACCCAGGGCTGCTTGAGACTTGGTACCGGGATGCGTTGGTTATTAAGGACGAGCGCCGTGCCGAGAATCACCAGAATCACT
>DPVA01000204.1 GCA_003529705.1 Gammaproteobacteria bacterium
CGGCTGCGCGGCAAGGATGCGCTGTGGGTGGTCGGCACCGACCATGCGGGCATCGCGACCCAGATGGTGGTCGAGCGGCAGCTCGACCGAATCGGGAAAACCCGGTATGACCTTGGCCGGGAGGCCTTCATTGATCGGGTGTGGCAATGGAAACAGGAATCGGGCGGCACGATCACACAACAGTTGCGTCGCATGGGAGCTTCTTTGGACTGGAGCCGTGAACGCTTCACTATGGATGAAGACCTATCATGCGCGGTGCGGGAGGTCTTTGTCCGATTGCATGAGGAAGGGCTTATCTACCGGGGCAAACGACTGGTTAACTGGGACCCGGTCCTGCACACCGCCCTTTCTGATCTAGAAGTCCTGTCCGAGGAGGAAGCAGGCTCACTATGGCATCTTCGCTACCCCATGGAGGACGGCAGCGGCCACGTAGTGGTCGCCACGACCCGCCCGGAAACCATGCTAGGAGATACCGCAGTCGCCGTTCACCCCGAAGATGGCCGATACCGTCATCTTGTCGGCAAAAACATACAACTGCCTCTGGCAAATAGATTGATTCCGATCATCGCTGATGATTATGTTGATCCAGAATTTGGCACCGGTTGTCTCAAAATCACTCCTGCTCACGACTTCAATGACCATGAGGTCGGAATGCGCCATGAGATGCAGCCAATCAATATCCTTGACCCGAGTGCTGCCATTGACCTGCCGGATTCACCCTATCATGGCCTAGACCGCTATGTCGCCCGGGAGCGCATCGTTACTGACCTTGAAGCGCTGGGTCTCGTCGAACGGATTGACGACCATACCTTGATGGTGCCTCGAGGGGATCGCTCTCAGGCTGTCGTGGAACCTTACCTGACCGACCAGTGGTTTGTTCGGGCTCAGCCCCTGGCAGAACCGGCAATCAAGGCAGTCGAAGATGGCAGTATCCAGTTTGTTCCAGAAAACTGGAGCCGCACTTACTTTGAATGGATGAAAAACATTCAGGATTGGTGCATATCACGGCAAATCTGGTGGGGTCATCGGATTCCTGCGTGGTATGACGACGACGGGAATATCTTCGTCGCTCGGGATGCAGCTGAAGCAAAAGACAAGGCGTTCAAACATCACGGTAGTGCCGTCTCTTTAAAGCAGGATGACGACGTGCTGGACACCTGGTTCTCATCGGCGTTGTGGCCCTTTTCGACTCTGGGTTGGCCTGAATCTACCGAGGATCTGAATACCTTTTATCCCACTAGCGTCCTCGTTACAGGTTTTGACATCATCTTTTTCTGGGTTGCCCGGATGATCATGTTCGGACTTAAGTTCACGGGCAAGGTGCCCTTTCATGAAGTTTACGTTCATGGACTTGTCCGCGATGCCGATGGACAGAAAATGTCCAAGTCCAAAGGCAATGTACTGGACCCTCTGGATCTCATTGATGGGATTGCATTGACTGCATTGGTGGAAAAACGTACCGCGGGGCTGATGCAGCCGCAGATGGCTGAACAAATCGCCAAAACTACCCGCCGCCAGTTTCCTGACGGTATTCCCTCCTTTGGTACCGACGCTTTACGCTTTACTTTCGCGAGTCTTGCAACCCAGGGACGTGACATCCGTTTTGACCTGGGACGCATCGAGGGGTTCCGTAACTTCTGCAATAAGCTATGGAATGCAGCGAGATTCGTTATGATGAACACCGAGTCCCTCGCCGGTCATCCCCTTGCCGACTTTGAAGCTGGCCCTGCTGAACGCTGGATCATCTCCCGCCTGCAACAGGTGTCAGGCGAGGTCCATAAATCCATGGAGGCCTATCGGTTTGACCAGGTTGTACAAACTCTGCATTCCTTCACCTGGGACGAGTATTGTAGCTGGTATCTGGAAATCGCAAAAATCCAACTATTGGATCCCGCGTTTTCTGACGCACGCAAAGACGGCGTCCGTCAAACACTCGTTAATTTATTGGACAGTGCCCTGCGCCTTATTCATCCCGTTATGCCCTTCATCACCGAAGCGTTGTGGCAGCAGCTGCAATCGCGAACAATATGCCAGGGTCAATCGATCATGCACCAGGCCTATCCAAAAATGGATGAGGGGCTGATTGATAATGCGGCCATCGAGGATCTCGACTGGGTACGGGCTGTGGTCGGCGGTATCCGCAATATTCGGGGCGAGATGAATATAGACCCCAAAGTGTCCTTCCCGGTGCTATTACAGGGCGGCGATACTGGGGACAGCAACCGCTGTGAATCCTTCAGGGGCCTCCTGATTGCGCTCGCAAGGCTAGACCGGGTTGACCACATATCAAAAGATGCGGAAGAAACTGAAGAACATGCCACCACGCTTGTTGGGGACATGAAGGTGTTGGTACCCCTCGGATCGATCATTAACCGGGATGCCGAAATTCAGCGACTTTCCCGGGAAGTCGAAAAACTGACTGCGGATCTAAAGCGCTGTGAAGGGAAACTCTCCAATCCCCAGTTTGTCGACCGGGCGCCAGCAGATGTGGTAGAAAAGGAGCGAGGGCGGGTCGTACAGATCACGCGCGACCTAGAAGAGTTGAGATCGCGCCAGCAGCGCATCGCCCGTCTCGACTGATTCCTCCGGTTTCTCAGGGATCGGGTCCGTTAGATACCAGCAGACGTCCAGCGAAGGCGGTTAGCGCAACGGCTGCGGTTTCAACGCGCAGCATCCCATCCCCCAGAGACAGCATTTCGGATTGGGCTCGGCCTAAGTGTGCACGCTCGGTATCGGAAAAACCTCCCTCCGGACCGACCACGAGGCAGACGTACTCGGCATTCAAAAGACGGTTCTCAATCGCCTGTCCGGCAGTGGCGCCCCTCTTGTCCGCAATGACATTGACGGCGTTACGATCGGCACATTGGCTAACCCAGTCTTTCAGATCAACGGGAGGATGCAAAACCGGGATCCAGGGACGATGGCTTTGTTTACAGGACTCAATCAGCAGCCGATGCCATCGGTCGTATGCCGAGGGTCGGGGCTGGCTGACACTTCTCTCACACCGAAGGGGGGTGTAGTCCGTCATCCCCAGTTGAGTCGCCATATCCAGCATCGTTGCCTGACGATCGCCTTTAGGCAAAGCGCTGAAGAGGTGAATCCTCGCCGCAGAAGACGGCCGATGTTTATGCTGATCAATAACCAGATGTACCTGCAACGGCCTCTGAGTCACATCATTGATCCGGGCAACTGCAATCCGGCCGGCACCATCAAATACGTATACTGAATCATAAATGCGCAGGCGACGGGCACGTACAGCATGGGCAGCCTCAGCTCCTTCCAGTATCGCCTCTTTGCCAGCGGTTTCAAGATGTGGCATATAGAGCCAGTGCGTCATCGTGGTGTCCCGTCCGTTAGATACACGTCATAGCGTACCGACTTACCCTTGTACATGATATCCGGATCATCTTGCAGCGGTGGCGCGTAGCGGGGTCGCTTAACGATCACTCGTTTTCGCGCATGCCGTCGCGCAACTTTGAGCAATGTGGCGGCATCAGGGTCCTCTCCCACAAGGCGGCGTAGCATCTGCTGGGCCTTGCGCGGCTGGGCGCTGTGACGGTCTCGATCTGGAAACATTGGATCCAGAAAAATCACGTCCGCATGCGTCTGAACGCGAATCTCGTCAATCGCATCCCCACAAACCACACGAAGCTCGCCATCCCTTTGCTCGGGACGAAACATCTCTGCGGCTTCTTCAAGCATCACCGCCACAATTATGACCCGCTCGATCGCACATACCTGCTTACCACGGCGTACGAAATCAAACGCGTCAGAGCCGAATCCTGCAGTCGCGTCAATTACAGACTGACAGTGTTTTCCCAGTGCCCGGGAAAGTAGGTCTTTTCCCGCGGCCGGATATCGTCTTCCAGCTGAGTGAACCGTCAGCGTCCGGCTTCCGCGCTGCGAATAGTCCCGTAGTCCTAGCCTATTTTGGGACACTTCGAGCACCAGTCCGGAGGCTGCCTTTGCATCGCAGAGTCCTTGCAGCCCAAGGTGTAAGGAAAGCGCCGTTGCCCGTGGAACAGACTCCGGATTTAGGGCGATGATGGAGACGGTCTCACCTGCTGAGGCCGACGCCTTTTGACTCTTTGCTGACGTTGAGATAAAAACCATGGTCACACTAATTTTAACCATGGACATTTCACGGGATGGGATTTCTTGACGGCAAGCGGGCACTGATTACCGGGGTGGCATCCAACCGATCAATCGCATGGGGCATCGCACAGGCCATGGCCCGCGAAGGTGCGGAACTGGTTCTGACATACGAAAATGATAAGTTGGGTGGCCGGGCGGAGAAGTTCGCAGCAGAACTTGGCTTTGGAAAAACCATTCTGTGTGACGTCTCGCATGACAGCGATATCGACGCCCTGCCGGACGCGCTGAGTGTGCACTGGGATCGACTTGATATCCTCGTGCATTCCATCGCTTTTGCTCCCAGAGAGGAATTGGAGGGGATGTTCCTGGATTCAGTAACCCGCGCGGGCTTTTCAACCGCCCACGAAATTAGTTCCTACAGTTTCGCGGCACTGGCACGCGCATTGCGCCCAATGATGACCTCCCGGGGGGCAATGCTGACACTCAGTTATATCGGATCGCAACGCTCCATGCCCGGCTACAACGTAATGGGTCTCGCCAAAGCGAGTTTGGAGGCCAACGTGCGTTATCTGGCACAATCTCTCGGGCCTCAGGGAATCCGGGTCAATGGGATCTCAGCCGGTCCGATCAAAACGCTGGCAGCCTCGGGGATCAAGGGTCTTAAGCAGATGCTTAATTTTTACGAGGAGACCGCACCCCTGGGACGCGGAGTCACTATCGAAGAGGTCGGCAATACCGCCGCATTCTTGTGTTCGGATCTTGGATCCGGCATCACGGGGGAAATCACTTACGTGGACGGCGGGTTCAACACCGTGGGAATCAGCCCGAATATTGCCGAAGTACCCTGACCTCAGGCAATCAAAGTGGTGTAAGCGCTAGAGATTTTCGTCAAATATTTCGACATTGGCAGAAGAGCGCAGGGCACGGCTTGCGCCTGTGTACAACTCCTCGCCAACGCGGGCGCTGATCAACGCTCTGATCTGCGCAAGCTCCTCAGCCGCGATCCCAGATGGATCTCCCACCACAACTTTCTCAAGCCGGAATACAGAATATCGTGACGCATCGAGCCGCGTGCCGCCATAACTCGCCTGCCCTAAGACAGGCGCAGGCGCAGCGTAAACGGCACGCGCAACGCTCTGGTCATCTGGATCAGCGATCTCCTCAACGTCTTGCGGCAATTCATAGACGGTCAAACCAGCGTTCTCTGTTACTGTAGCCCACGGCGTTCCGGAGCGCAGGCTATCAATCAACTGCTCAGCCGCAGTTTCCTGAGCCACCAAAGCCGCTTGAGCCGCAAGGGCATCGGCAATCGTATTACTGACTTCTTCAAACTCCTGTTGGCGCTGCTCTCGGTAATCGGCAAAATGCACCGCCACGAGCAGATCGCTCTCGAGCTCAATCATTTCGCTGTTCATCCGGTCCACCCGAACCTCATCACTGAACGCTGCCTCACGGACAGCGGCATGTGCGGCAACGCCCTGTCCTGTGCCGTGGGAGAACCAGCCAGTTCGTTGAATCGGCAGGCCGAGCAAGTCAGCCGTCGCCTCAAGCGATCCAGGATGTTCGAAAACCATATTCTGAAAGTCTTCGGCCATCGCCATGAACTGACCCTCGGCCCAATCGCGTGCCAACAGAGCTGTTATCTCGCTGCGCACCTCGGCAAAGGGATTGACCACGCTTTCCCGAAGATCCGTCAGCTTAATCACGTGCCAACCATATTCGGTACGTACCGGGTCACTGATCTCCTCTTTATTTAATTCGAACACAGCGGTTTCAAATTCCGGCGTCATGGTGCCTGGCCGAATAATGCCAAGGTCGCCCCCACGCCGGGCTGATCCGGGGTCGTCCGAGTAATCATTTGCGAGTGCCGCAAAATCCTGGCCGTCCCGGCCTCGGAAAACCAGGTCTTCAGCCTGGTTGCGCGCTTGCTCCACCACGGCTTCTGACGCATCGGCCGCCACACTGATCAAGATATGGCTTGCAGAACGACTTCCCGGGCGACTAAAACGATCGGTATTGTTATCGTAAAAGGCCTGTTCAGCCTCCGCCGTCACAACGGCTTGTTTCGCTAACGCATCGACCGAAAGCGCTAGAAAATCAACCTGCATCTGCGGGGGCTGGACGTAGCGATCGCGATGTTTTTCGTATTCACCCCGCACTGCGTCGTTGTCGATCTGCACGGCATCGCTGTAGGGCTGAAGATTCAAGATTGTGTACTGCGCGAGGCGCTGTTGCATCAGCAGTTGAACGGCGCGATCAGTCATTACCGGAATCACCAGAGATGTTTCTCTCAGCCCCATGCGCAACTGATCCACCGCACCCTGTTGACGCTGCTGACGCTCAAAACCTTCAACTGTTAGCCCCGCATTCTGTAACAGCATTTCATAGCGCGCCGAATCAAATTGGCCATCAGACTGAAATGTCGCAAACGACGCGATCCGGTTCGACAACTGCTCGTTGGTAATCCGATAACCCCTCTCTGCGAGATACTCCGCCTGCAACTGACCATCAATCAACGACTCAAGCGCCTGAAGTTTAAAAGGCCTGCTGGCGAAAAACTCGGCATCAACATTGCGACCCATCATCTGCACGAGCGAGCGACGTTGCTCAGAGAGAGCCTGTTGGTAGGTCGCTTCATCAACTTCAACACCATTGACGGACGCCACGACGATCTTTGACGCGCCTTCGAAATAAGAGTTGATCCCCCACAACGCGAATGGAATAGAAATGAGGATTACTAACGCCCACGCAATCCAGCCAGAGGCCCGTTCCTTAATCGCGGTTAACATAATCGTTCAGATAGATGCATTTTCCGACACCGGCCAGTACGTGAACCGAGAATCAGTCTCCAGGACTTTAACTCAGCCAATAAAACCTAACCCTTCGCGGGACAACTCCCGGCACCGATATTAGGAAGTGGCGGAGCGGACGGGACTC
>DPVA01000105.1:0-902 GCA_003529705.1 Gammaproteobacteria bacterium
CCCCGCCTGCTTTACCAGCAGGGCCTTCAGCGAGACCGCTTTCTGCCCGCTATTGAATTGATCGAACACCATACCCAAGTCGTCCACCTCGACGGTGATCGGGACTACCGGCTGGAAACCCTGGGGTTGCTGCCGACCTATCATGTGCCGGACGACCTACAGGCCGAGGATGGTATGCGCTCCCTGTTGCTCACAATCGACCCCAAGGCCGAAATCGGACCCGATAAGTTGAGCCTGAACGGCCGGGAAATTCCGATCAGGGCCAGAGGAAACGGCGTTATCTGGTTTGATTTTGAGGCGCTGTGTGAGGGGCCGCGGTCTAAAGTGGACTATGTGGAGCTCTCAAGAAGTTATCACTCGCTGCTCCTGAGCGGCATTCCCTGCTTCGACGCAGACCACGAGGACGCCGCTCGGCGGCTCGTTGAGCTGATCGATGAACTCTATGACCGAAGGGTAAATGTAATCGTTTCTGCGGCGGCGCCTGCCAACGAACTGTATCGGGGCAAGCGCCTCGCCGAGGACTTTATACGAACCGCGAGCCGGCTCCACGAATTTCAGTCAGAGAACTATCTCGCCAGCGCACACCGGCCCTGAACGGCCGTTAGCAGTCTAACTCGTGCCAATTCCCGCCTCGATCAGTTGATCCGCATACCAGCGGTGAAAAACGTGGACGCTTGGCTCAAGTTCCGGGCAAACCCGTCCGGCCCGCGCGAGACGGGAGTTAAGGCCCAACTGCTGCGCCTCCAACACAAAAATATCTTCATCCATACCCACCTTCATGCGATGCTCATAGCGTTCAAGAATCTTCCCGAAATCGGACATCGATGTACTACTACTGTCGAACAACAGGCTCAGTCGAACCGCCGTGGTCGACACGCTCACCGGGGCCGCCTCCAGCACCC
>DPVA01000105.1:1196-1831 GCA_003529705.1 Gammaproteobacteria bacterium
CACCGGGGCCGCCTCCAGCACCCAAACCGCATCTCGGGAAGCGGCAAAAGTAAGGCCAGGATACACCCAGGTATATCGGGTACCGTCCTCTAACCGGCCGGATAAGCCCGGTAAAGCATTCAGGTCGCTGCCGGCTTCCTCAAGCACCCCGACGCTCCCGCTCCGTGCATGCTCGCCAAACTGGGTAACAAACGCACCGCGGGTCTCGTCAACTGGGTCGGGGTTGGTGTAAAGCGTTGCAAAACTGTGAGGGTGCACTTTGCGTAGGTGGTAGTACTCATTAAAGACCTCGATGAAGAGCTTCCAGTTACAGTCGACCGTAAAATCGCGTCGGCTAGCGGTCACCAGGGAGCCTAGCCGCCACGGCTCGTGGACCTGCTCAAAGTCACCCAGCCAGTCGTCGAGTGTCGGCGCTTTGGCATCAACATTGACAAACAGAAAACCGGCCCGCTCCTCGCTTCGAACCTCAACCAGACTGAAGTCTGCCAAATCAAAACCATCGGCGCCCTCCATCCGGGGGGCCGCGGAAAGACTGCCGTCTAATCGGTAACACCAAGCATGAAACGGGCAAACGAACTGGCGGCATTGGCCCCGGCCTGCTTCCACCAGACGCATGCCCCGGTGACGGCAGGTGT
>DPVA01000105.1:2134-4059 GCA_003529705.1 Gammaproteobacteria bacterium
CCCGGTGACGGCAGGTGTTGGCGAAGACGCGAAGGCGGTCGTCATCACCGCGGGTCGCAATGAGCGGAGTATTGGCGACCGAAAACGCCAGATAATCTCCCGGGTGGGTAAGGTCTTTGACCCGACCTGCACTGACCCAACCCTCAGCGAAAAGATGTTCCTGCTCAAAAGCCAGGATCTCCTCGTCGACATAACATGCGGGAGGCAGTGTGTAGGCCTTCTCGGTTGGGCGCAGGACCTGGGAAAAGTTCAATTTAGGCAACGGATGGGGTCCAGACATAATTCAGAGACAACCCGTAATTCTGAACAGGTCCTCGCGTAATGAAAAGCCCGACAGGGCCGAACAGTCTTCCTCTATCAACCTTCGAGCGACCGCAGGACAGGCTCGACAGACGGCGCTGGGTCAGTACATTTCCTGGGGATCGACATCAATCGACCAGCGAACCGCGGCGGCGTCCCGGGATGACTCAATCCCCTGTACCCAGTCCTCAAGAAAGCAGTGAAACTGGTGTTCGTCCTTGCTCCTGACCAGCAACTGTGCCCGGAAACGCCCGGCTCGGCGCTCCATCGGTGACGGTACCGGAGCAATGATTTCAACCGCCTTTCGATACGCCACGGCCTCGCCAGCAAGCGCGGCAGAACGAAGAAACGTCATCGGTGCACCGGCTCGGGTCGATTCGGCCCGCATCAGAGCAAACCGCACATAGGGCGGATATCCTGCGGCCTCACGCTCCATCAGGACCTCTTTCGCATATCCTGCAAAATCGTGTTGTTGTAGCCGGGCAAATGCAGAGTTCTCTGGATGGGCAGTCTGCACTAGAACTGCCCCGGGACTTTCTCGTCTCCCTGCTCGACCGGAGACCTGTGCGAGCTGCTGAAACATCCTCTCCGGCCCACGAAAATCCAGGCTGTATAGGCCCTGATCGGCAGAGAGCACACAGACTAGCGTCACGCCGGCAAAGTCATGGCCTTTGGACAGCATCTGAGTTCCGACGAGAATATCGACCTCACGTTCCCGGACAGCCTGAAGCACCCGGGCGATCTCTTCCGCCGGGCCAGCAACGTCACTGTCGATCCGCATCACGCGGGCCTTGGGGAAAGTTCGCACCAGTGCCTCTTCGACCCGCTGTGTGCCCTCACCTGCGGGAAAAAGGCTTGCTGTGCGACATTGCGGGCACTTCACCGGTGCCGATGCCTGACTCCCGCAGTGGTGGCAGATGACCCGGCCGGTGCGTCTGTGCAGGGTTTGCCTGGCGTCGCAGCGCGGGCAGAGCGCCTGCCAACCACATTCGGTACAAACGATAACCGGTGAAAATCCTCGTCGATTGACGAACACCAGGCTCTGTTCCCCGCAGGAAATGCGATCCCGGATCGCTCCCACAACCGGTGCCGACAACCCGTCGTTCAAAGCAAGACGGTTGACATCAAGAATCTCAACCCTCGGCATCTTGGCTGACCCGGCGCGCGACTTCAGTTTCAGATGACCGTACCGGCCGCTCACCGCATTGGCCATGCTTTCGAGTGAAGGGGTGGCTGAACCCAGGATTACCGGAACGTCAGCTAATTGCGCTCTTTTTACGGCGATATCCCGGGCGTGGTAGCGAAACCCTTCCCGCTGCTTGTAGGAAAGGTCGTGCTCTTCATCCACAACAATCACGCCCGGTCGGGCAAGGGGCGCAAAAACGGCCGAACGCGTTCCCATCACCACGGCCGCGCTGCCATCACGTGCCCGCCACCAGGCTCGGTGGCGCTCTGCATCGGTCAATCCCGAGTGCAGCACTGCGAGCGAAGCTCCCAGACGCGCTTCAAAGCGTGCAATCAGTTGCGGCGTCAGGGATATCTCGGGCACCAGTACCAGTGCCTGACGACCACCAGAGACCGTGCGGGAGACACAATCAAGATAGACCTCCGTCTTGCCGCTGCCG
>DPVA01000105.1:4357-4936 GCA_003529705.1 Gammaproteobacteria bacterium
TAGACCTCCGTCTTGCCGCTGCCGGTAACGCCATCAAGCAGAAAGGGCTTATACGAGTTCTGCGCTTTATCCAGTGCGCTACACGCAGCCTGTTGTGCCGGATTGAGTGGTGGTGGCACCTCAGCAGTTCCGGAGGGCGCTGACGGGACCGGCGTCACTTTTTCGATAAACCCCTGTGATTCAAGACGTGTCAAGACTGAGGCTGCGCTGTTGACCTCGGATGACAGATCTCCAGAGGCCAGACCGGTCTCGTCAGCTGCTGCCAAAAAACTGAGGGCCCGGCGCTGGGCACCGTGTCCTGCTGGAATAGTCCCCAAGCGTTTCCGTCCAGCGTCGCAGATACGCCAGTGGTAGATCGCCTTCGGCTCTGCAGGTCGGTCGCGGCGCAGCAGAGCCGGTAAAGCTGTCTGCATAACGTCGCCGATCGGGTGATGGTAATAATGCCCGGCCCAGTTAAGAAGACGAAAAAGCTCCTTCGGCAGTATCGGGGAATCGTCGAGAACCCGAATCACCTGTCTCAGTTTCCAAAGTGGCACGGGGCTGGATTCACTACTGCCACAAACGACGCCAACCACTTTG
>DPVA01000105.1:5241-5538 GCA_003529705.1 Gammaproteobacteria bacterium
CCACAAACGACGCCAACCACTTTGCGTTTTTGCAGCGGCACCAATACACGTGCACCGTTCATGGGTGTGGATTCCAAATCGTCGATGCGGTAATCAAACAGACGACGCAGCCTCACCGGTAACGCCACCTTCACAATCTTTTGGGAACTCACAACAAAAAAACTCCTGCGACCTCTGATGGTTTACACATTACACCTTCCGTCACACACAAGTAATCGAACATAAATAATTGACGCACATTAGGGTTTCCGGGCTGCCCACGGAACCTGTGGATAACTTTGTGTACAAGTGACTCGC
>DPVA01000216.1:0-160 GCA_003529705.1 Gammaproteobacteria bacterium
ATTTCCAAAATTCATCTGGTTATCCAAACGACCGCCAACCATGATGGCCACATCGGCTTCCTGAAGTGCTTTTGCTGAAGGACTGTATTGATGGATATCAGCAAGACCCATGTAAGCCTCGCTGGTCTCGGGCAGCAGTTTCTGGTGATAGGGGATATTG
>DPVA01000216.1:436-6292 GCA_003529705.1 Gammaproteobacteria bacterium
AGTTTCTGGTGATAGGGGATATTGAAGATAGGAATTCCAAGCGTTTTACCGGCCTCTTCCAGTTTGACCTCGGCGCCCGACCACCAGACTCCGTGACCACCGATCAATATGGGTCGCTCGCTCTTTTGCAATGCAGCAAATACGCTCTGCAAGTCATCCGGATCCGGCCAGGCCCGGGGCGCTGGCCGCGGCGCATGCAGATGGGGTCTTTCATCCAGTTGGGAATCAGCCGGGAAAGAAGAAAACATGATGTCGACCGGTACACTGAGGTGCACCGGTCCCGGGTAACCACTCAATGCCGTTTTGTAGGCGCGGTCGACGAACTCGCGGATGCGCCTGCCATCCGTGATGCTGGCGCTGTACTTGGTAAGCGGCGCAGCAATTGCCACATCGTCAATCTCCTTGAATCCTCCGCTGCCCTGGCGTTTCAGTGTGCTGGAACCGGTGATAAAAACCACCGGCGTACGCTCGCCCCAGGCCTCCATCATCGCCGGTATGGCATTGGCAAAGCCCTCCGGCCCGACCAGGCAAACGGCCGGTTTGCGGGTAATTCGGGTGTACCCGTCGGCCAGGTGTCCCGCTACTTGCTCGTGCGGACAGTTAATAATCTTGATCCCGCGTTCGGCGAGTCCTTCAAGGGCTGGATTGCAGAAACCCCCACTCAAGGTAAAAACCTGGGTGATGTCCTTTTCATAAAGCGCCTGCGCCAGTAAGGCGCCTCCACGGATTTTTTCTTTTACGTCCATCATCTATAAGTTCTAAAGCAGGAATTTAAAGACCTCATGCCTACAAGACACGAACCTTTTCGTTCAGTTCATGGGCGTGCCGACATCCCAACTGCGCCATGACCGTACTCAACTCTTTTATCAACAACTCTAACAAGGCGTCAAAGCCTGACGAACCCCCTGCACCCAGTGCGTAAAGTGCCGGCCTGCCCACCATCACAAAATTTGCGCCACTCGCGAGCGCTCGAGCAATGTCTTCACCGCTGCGCACACCGCTGTCGAAAATCAAAGGAAAGTCGGGACCTAGCGCTTTTCGCACCTTCGGCAATACATTGATCGCAGCAGGGGCACTGTCTAGTTGCCGGCCACCATGGTTCGACACATAGACCGCATCCGCACCAGCCTTCACCGCCATCTTGGCGTCTTCCGGGCTCATCACCCCTTTAAGCACCAATTGGTGTGGCCATTGTGACCTCAGTTCAGAGAGAAACTCCCAGTCAAAACGTCCTCGGCCGGCCTCACGACGAAATCCTGCTTCAGATGAGGCCGAAGGTCTGCTGCCCCCTTGGTCCAAAATATTACGAGGTCTGGGAATCCCGCGTATCAGTGTTTTTAGAGACCATCTCGGGTGTAGACAAAGATCAATGAATTGTCTTGGTCTCAGTCGAAACGGAACCGTGAAGCCATTTCGCTGATCTCGTCTCCGAGGCGCCAATGCAGGTACGTCGGCAGTCAGGATGAGCGTCCGATAACCCGTCTGCGCTGCTCGTGACACTAGACTCTGAGTTAACGTATCGGATTCCCCGGCGTACAGCTGAAACCAGGCGTTCCCGCCCGACTGCTCCAGCAACTTCTCGAGCGACGTAGACGACATGGTCGACACCCCGAGGGGAAATCCCCGATCCCGGGCTGCCCGCGCCAGTGCCTGATCCGCTCCGGGCCAGAAGAGATTGCCCATCCCCATTGGCGCCACACCAAATGGCACCTGCCATTCTTCGCCAAGAAACTGGGTCTTCAGAGAACGGTTCTCAACGTTCACCAGCACCCTGCTCTGAAGGCAGACTGCTTCAAATGCCACCATGTTCCGTCGACTGGCAGTCTCATTTCCGGCAGCTCCATCGAGTGCATCAAAGACCATACGAGGCATGTTTCGGCGGGCCTTCGCCTTAAGATCGCTGACGCTAAAGCACTTCACAGTCATAGCCAATAGTCAGTACTAAAAAAGCACCCTCGGCAACCATGTTGCAAGCACAGGAGTAAACACCATTAAGGTCCCATAAATAATTCCCATTAGCACGAACAGGGGAATCTCGCCAAAGGCGCGCTCCGGGCTAACGTCGACCACAGACGCAGCGGTATAGATACCAACACAGACGGGCGGCGTGATCATGCCGACTCCTGCGAAGGCCGTGAAGACAACAAACAGGTGCAGAATGTCGAGATTAAAGGACAAAGCGATGGCAGCGAAAATTGGCACCGTCAGATAAAAGAGTGGAACGATTTCTATAAAAGTACCCAGAATCAGACAGATGATGGCAAGCATCAGCCAGAACATCATGGGAGTCACACCAAAGTCGGTAAAGTAGTTGATGATCTCCTGCGGGGCGCGGGTGTAAGTAAGGATTACTGATAAAAACATGGCCATCGCGATGATCGAAAAAATGACCGTAGTCGCAATCGCCGTCTGCCGCAACGCCGAGATCAACCCCTCGAGTGTCAGCTCGCGATGCACCACGAATCCGATAAATACGGCCCAGACCCCCGCCACTGCTGCGGTCTCTGAAGGCGTCAGCAATCCCCCATAGATGCCGCCCAGAATTATCACCGGCGTAAACATCCCCGGAATTGCAGCCTTCACCGCAGCGATAATCTCGGCTCGTGAGGCTTTCTGATTCATGCGAATGTGGCGACAACGCCAGACCGCGAGCGCCATCAATAGCACCATCAATACCAATCCGGGAAGAATGCCGGCGGCGAAGGTCTTGGAGACCGGCACCGATGTCAAGGCGCTGAATACGATCGCTGCATTAGATGGAGGAATCAGCGCTTCGAGCAACGCCGCCGAGGCCGCAAGCACGATGACAAAAGGCGCGGGGTATCCCTCCTCGATCATCTTCGGCATCATGATCGTGCCAACCGCTGTGATTGCGGCAAGAATGGAGCCACAAAAAGCCGCAAAAAATCCCATCGTCAAAACCATGCTGATGGCCAGCCCCCCCGGCCAGTGTCCGACAAGCGCGGTTGCCATACTGACCAGCCTGCTCGCGATGCCGCCACGCAGCATGGCCAGCCCACTGAAAATGAACAATGGAATTGCAATCAGCACCGGCTTGGTGATTGCTGCGTAGGAGACTTGGATCAGGGTTGACCATGGCAGGTTCAAGTCCAGTATCGCCGCACCTGCACTGCCTGCACCGAATACCAGGAACACCGGGACCGCCATAAACAGCAGCAACATTGACGCCCCAATCATCAGGACCGTCATTGGCGCTGCTCCAGAATTGGATCGGCGCAGGTGCCGCTGTCCCTTCGCAACGACAACCAGTCCTTCAGGGCAAGCTCGATCGCGAAAATTCCCAGAATCCCAAAACCTACAGGGAACGACAGATAGACATACCAGTACGGTAAGTCAAACTCGAGTTCAATGAACTGCCCCAACGCGTGGAACAGTTGCACGGCATCCACGCCCGCCATAAAAAAGATCACCGCACAACCGAGGACAAACAGGTGCACAAACAAGGACAACCAAATCTTACCCCGCACTGAAAGATACCGAGGCACAAAGTCCACCGTAATATGAGATCTGGATCTAAGCAGTACGCCCGCCATCAGGAAGACCATCCACGGCATCATCACGGGCGGCAGATCCATAATCCAGTCAAATCCGAGCCCGGTAAAGTAGCGTGTCACCGCGCCTCCGGTCAGCGCCAGCACTGAGAACGCGATGATCAGGATTCCGAGCGCAGTAATAAACTTCGCAACAGCATCGTTGATCACGGTCAACCATTTTTGTAGTGTGCGCATAAGCTTCAGAATAGGAGGGCGGGCGATAAGCAGTATTTACCCGCCGCGAATACCAATGCGGCGGGTAAGATGGCCTAAATTAGGGAGCGGGATGGTTCTGCGCAGCTTCGATGACTGCCGGCGATACCATCTTGGAAAGTTCCGGGAAAACCTTCTCCTTGAGAATCTGGTCAAACTCTGCCTTCGCGTCACCCTGCAAAATCGTCACGGCCCCGCCGTGCTGTGACGTGAACTCGTCGAGCACGTCGGCAGAGGCGTCCATAATCCCTGCAGTGGCAGCATCACCGATCTCTTTTCCGACCTCGAGCACCATCTGCCGCAGATCATCGGGGAGGTTGTTGAACCAATCAGAGTTCGCCATCAGGTATGCGTCCGCATAGGACTGATAGGGCAACTGGCAATACTTAATAAATTCCCACCAACTATATGCCCTCAAACCATTAGGAACAGTATTGACTGTGTCGACCATGCCAGTCTGAAGCGCGGTATATACACCTTTGGTGCCGAGCTTCTGGTAATCCACTTTCAGGGCTTTCCACAGCGGCTTTTCTGTACCGAAAAGTCGACGCGCCTTCAATCCCTTATAACTGTCAATTGAATCCAATTTACTCGTGACACTGCAGGTCAACACAGGCCCCACCGGGTCGTACATCACCAAGCTGGTGTTGGTCTTGGCAACCGTTTCATCCCACAGCGCGCGCCCCTCTGGCGTATTCTGAAAGAAACTGCGTTGATGTTCTAGACTCTCGAACATCCCGGGGAAACTGGCAATATTGAAATCTTTGACGACCGTAGGGAAACCTACGATCCCGATAATCGCCCCCATCTCAACGGAACCCGCCTTGAGTGCGCCGACAATTTCCTTGATGCCGAAGAGTTGCCCCTGGGGATAAACGTCGATGCGTATCCGTCCTTCCCCACGGCGATTGACCTCCTCGGCAAACTTTACTGCCCAGCCCGCAGCTGTATGACTCGGTCCCCAGTGGTACGAGAGTCGACCCACAATCTCCTCAGCAAACACGTTCTGAGCAGAACCGCCAACCAATGTCAAAACACCAAGAAATGCCGCTGCCAGGGCCTTGCGTCCCTGATACCAACCCGTTTGTGATTTCAACTTCATGACATCCTCCTTATTTTTCAAAAAAATGGAACCATCCGGTTCCAGCATGATCACAAGCTATATCTCATTCAGCTCGCCAAACATCTGCACGTACCGTTCCTTAAACTTTGGCAAAACAGCAGGATTTACGGGTCGCGACGCCGTCTTACCCGAGAAAATATCCAGAAGTTGTGTCGCAGCGTGCTCCGCCATGTTGTGCAGACTGTCTGACGTGCAGCCAGCAACATGCGGTGTGGCGATGACATTTTCCATCTGCATGAGTCGATGATCTGGTTGAGGTGGCTCAACGTCCCATACATCCAGCCCTGCCCCCCCAAGATGCCCAGACGCCAGCGCTTCTGCCAATGCGTCTTCATTGTGAATGGAGCCACGCGCGGTATTGATGAAGACTGCGCCCCCTTTCATCCTCGAAAAAGCATCGGCATCAAAAAGCCCATATGTGTCCGAGGTGAGCGGGGTGTGAACCGAAACGATGTCGGCGCGCTGCAACAGTTCATCAAACGTCACACTCTTTGCACCACGACGCTCAATTTCCGATTTCTCCAGAAAAGGATCCACCGCAAGAACCGAGCAACTAAATCCCCCGCTGCAGATTCGGGCAAGCCGCGTACCGATATTGCCGATACCGACGATCCCTACCGTCTTGCCGGCAAGATCAGTTCCTATAAACTCAAGCCGTGACCCCTGCCAGCCTGACCGCAGGATCCGGTCGGCCCTGACGATTGCCCGCTGAGCGCCGATCATCATGGCAAGTGCATGCTCGGCCACGGATTGGGCGTTTGCGCCCGCCTGATTCACTGCGAGGACTCCAGCCGCGGTACACGCGTCTAAATCAAACACATCCACACCCGAACCACTCGCCGAGACCACCAGAAGCTCGGGAGCGCGCGACAGGAATTCAACGCCGACCCGTAATGGTACGGGCACCTCATCACGTGCGCCCACACATTGATACGCGTGGGCATGGCCCAAGGTCTCAAAACTCTG
>DPVA01000028.1 GCA_003529705.1 Gammaproteobacteria bacterium
AATAATGTCAAATTCGAGGCCAAATGAATGCGCGATCGTTGCGGCACGTTCAAATTCACGTCGGCGATCGATATTGCATGCCAGCCTAATGGATCCGTTTCTAACCCAGCCAGTGCTCTGGCCCGTTTCTTTCTCAAGGGCTTCGTAGAGTTCAACTGAGTGGCCCAGTAGCCGCGTAATATTGGCACTGTTTCTTAACTGACCAACGGCCCCGGCAGCATGCCAGGTGGTCCCCGACGTTATTGTGTCTTTTTCAAGAAGGATAACCTCCTTGTTGGTGTTTTTCGCCAGATGGTATGCAGTTGAGCAGCCAATCACTCCTCCTCCAATGATGACGATTTCTGCTGACGAAGGCGGATGTGCAGTCATTTAACTCTCCAAAACTAAAACGTGGTGTTTTCTAGACAAAACGATCCAGATACTGCTCAGCCAGCCGGCAGGAGTCCACGGTAAAGGCCTGGCCTATCTGGCGAGCAAAATCGAGATATGTCTGCTGATATCCGAGCCACCCAATTAGTTGAATTCTTCGCAACATAATCAACGTCGGAATCATCACGTCGGCATCCGCCGGAATATCAGCGACCTTTTGGTACCCTCGAATCCAGCTACCGATCAGATCCCCAATATCCTCTCTTTCCTCCAAAAAGCTTAACGCGCCCGCCAGATCAAAAAGGTACCAACCAACTCCACAGTCATCAAAGTCGATAATTGCTGTGGTCTTCCCATCAATGAGGAGATTCGCAAGCCTCAAGTCCGCGTGGATCAGGCCATAGTTTTCAGGACCCACATCGGCATCCTCCAGTCGACGATAGATTGCCGCTTCCGCCCGCTGCAATACGTTTAACGCGTCAGCATTTATATTGACACCTTCCCGCCAGTCCCCCCAGGAGAGTTGGTCAGTGAGAATCGCATCAGGCGTCCAGATGGGACGAGTGAATTCACTAGGCGGTATCCAACGCTTGGCATGGGAGTGCATTTGTGCCGAAATAGTGCCTAAGCGCTCAAACCCCTCCGCAAGTTCATTTTCAGGCGGCTCAACGCCATCGAGAAAACTGTAAGCGACCGCGTAACTGGGCTGATCCTTACCCGGTAATCTCAGTTCTTGAACCCAGGAACCGTCTTTGGCGGCCAAAACTTTCGGAACGGTGATATCCGTATCAGTGCCCAGAGCGTCTAGCCACATCATCTCCGAATGAATCTGTTCACGGTTGTGATAGGCGAGACGGCCTGAATTGATTCTTATTACATATCTTCTATTCGAATGATGATCATCAATCAGGTATATCTGATTTTCAGACGCCGTTAGATAGGACACCTCAGGTAGGACTACAAAATCATACCGCTCAAGCAGTCGCTCGACCCGCTGCCTTGTCTCATCCTGGTCCCGTGTCATGATCCTATTCATTCTCCCGTGTCGAGTGACGAAACCAAGAGCAGACTGCCAACACAACTCAACCCGGTCCGAGGCGACTCCGTTCTCGCGGGTAGTCTAACTCTGGGCGTAAGTCGCGGCCGTCTGGCTATCAATTTCAATCATGACGCAGGGTGCATCTCCGACTACACGCACCTAATGGCCTTGCACTCGTATGCATATCATTGAGGTCCATTACAGATGACGGGTTTTGCTGAGTCGGGACTGTCTTTAGCAAGATAAAGTCCCAAGACGACCACATCTTCATCTCCCAAACCAATACCCTGATGGCACCAGTCTATCGCCTCAACAAACCCTGTCCCTTTTTCAAACTTTTTTACACCTTTAGACCCGTAATCAACTTCAAGGACCCCGGACATCACATAGGCAAAAAGCGGAACCGAATGTTTATGCCAACTCGTCTTTTGCCCGGGTTTCACGACAATCCTGTAGGCGAGCAAAACTGGTTCACCGGATGGATACCGGTAATCCTGTCCAATTACAGTTTTTGAGCGTTCCTTTATTTCTATCGGAGTCGCGACAATCTGCTCGTAACCCTCAGACTCATGCGCACTAACCGCAAAACTCATGACCAGGGTGAAACCCATTACAACGGGAAACAATGCCTTCATTACACTCCCTCAGGTTTTTACCCAGACTGAACCGGCAGAAAAAGCAGAGTCCGCTGCAGTTCAATCCAAGTCCTACATTAAATTGAAGTTTACACCCGGAGATACTTTTTTCGTGACAAGACCGGAAGGTCTGAGAGGATTCTGGCTCTTACAGAATTCGCCTAAGGAAGTAAATCTCTGAAGAGTCAGCCTCTACGCCGCCAGAACGCAAGAAGACGCTACTTTTCTCGACTGAATCAGCTAGCAACGTCCCTGACGATGTAGTTCAGTCTTTAGGAAACAGGTCGAAGTTCACGTAGCAAATCCCGAATCTCTGTCAAAAGCTCTTCCTGGGTCGGCCCCGGTTCTAACTTCGGTTCAGGTGTCTCTTCTACAACGCTTTCAGGTCCATTTTCGCGTCGAAATGAATTTATCGCTTTTATCATGCCGAATAAAACAAGCGCGACGATAAGAAAGTTGATCACCGCCATCAAGAACCGTCCGTAAGCAAAAACCGCAGCACCCGCGCTTTCTGCGGCAGCAAGAGATTCATAGGACTTCATCGAAAGCGGGATATAAAGACCCGATACATCGACTCCTGCCATAAACAAACTGATAAAAGGGTTGATCAGGTCACCTACCACTGACTTTACGATTGCCGTAAATGCGGCGCCGATGATGATCCCAACTGCAAGATCAATAACATTACCCCTAGAAATAAACTCCTTAAACTCGGAAAACATTCTTAACCTCCATATTTAGATATTTCATTTATTTTTCCCACTGATGAGGGTAACTTAATCCTGAATAAATCCCCCTAAAGTTCACCACGTCAATTCGAAAGACGGGCCTCGATATATCTGATAATTGTTCTCTCCGTCGCCTCGGCCTCACAGTCTTTCAGATGGGTCAGGTGTCCTGTCAATGGCAGCGAGATCATGCATGTAGACGAGACCATTTCAACACTATCCGGATACCTGTTTGTAAGAAACTTAAGCTCGGCAGTCCGGTTATACGGATCATTGTCGTACGCAAACACCAGGGCACGCACGGTATCGAATGATGTCATTTTAGTTACGTGCTTTGGCCTGATCTCGCCTCTCCAAATGGGATAAACGCCCTCCTCTGCCCTAGGACCTGCGAAAGCCGGCGCAAAGACTATTGCCGCGTTGAACTTCCGATCCACCATCGACATCGCCATCAGTGAAGCCCATCCACCTGCGGAGTGGCCCGACAAAAAAATCCTTTGCGGTGGAACCCCTGTATCGGTCAATTGATCAAGTACGGCCGAGATCTCCTTAACCCTTTCAAATATCCAGGAGCCATGATCACGACCCGGCGGGTCAGTCGCTTTTGAACACAGGTAATAGAGATGCAAGTTTTCTTTCTTCGCCAGATTTTTCAAGGTCGCGGGTACATCGTTCCACCAGGCACCGCAACTTGATCGGGACCGCGGATTCTGTGTGCCGTGCATATAGATAACCACGATCGCATTTTTCGGGAAGGGCAAGCTAATCTTGGGGGCTGACATTTCATAGGAGGCACCCCGAACCGGCTTAACCCCTTCAGTGTCATCGAGAAAGCCGGATTCTGCGATCACCTTCACCGTGTCGTCTGATCGACCCTCGGCGGATACATGAGGTACTATCAAGATCGCGGCCAATGCAAGCACGCCGCACCTCAAAACCCAAGCGCAACCCAACAGATGTTCCCCCTGAAAGAGTTGACGGACCGCCCTCTCGGCCGAAATCAATTCGGTTTTTGTGGAAAGTTTCACATCAGGCTGTCGTACAACGCGATGATCTGACGCCAAGTCTCGGACGGAACAGATACCACGCCCGCTGATTTTTCCCGATGCTCGCGCTCACGCTCTCCCGGGATTTCGACACGTTCAAACCCTGGAGCCGGTGGACAGGAACGAAGTTCCTCAAGTACTTCCTCTGCGGCACCCGACAGGGCCGATGACTCGCGCATACGATGCGCATCGACGGCAATCAAAAGCCAGTTTCCTTCAGTGGTAGAAGGTCCAAGCATCGCCTCACCGATCAGTTCCGCCAGCAGGGCTAACGCATACCCCTTGTGGCCGCCCGCCGGCAGGATCGCGCCGCCATTGAAATAATCTTCGGGGTCACGGGTAGGGTTACCCTGCGCATCGATAACACAATCTTCCGGCAACAGCGCCTCAGCACTGCGGGCGGCATAAACCCATCCGCCCGAAATCTTGGAGGTGGCAAAATCCAGCACTACCGGGCCGCGAGTTCCACCGGGAATACCAATACACCAAGGATTGGTCGGCAGCATACCCTGGGCACCGCCGTATGGCGCCACCTGTCGCCACTTCTTTCTGTTGCCGCCCCCCATACAGATCGTCAGAAAGCCTTCATCAGCAGCGGCCTCTGCAAAGGCGCCATGGCGTCCGGTGTGGCCGACGTTGCGGATAGCAAGCGCCGAAATACCGGTGGATTGTGCCGCCGCAATCGCATGCCGATACGCAAGATGCATGGCGGGGATTCCAATACCACCTCCACCGTCAACTTCCTGGGTATTCCTGGCAGTCGTCACAACTTTGGGTACTGCTTTTGGGTCGATGTAACCCGTATTGAATTGCTCCGCGTACTGCAGCGTGCGCATCACGCCGTGACTTTCCATGCCGCAAAGACTGGTGTCGACCAGATGCTCAGCAACCTCTCGTGCGAGTTCGTCCGCGCAACCGATCCGTTTAAGGATCGCGGCGAGCAATACGATCGCCTTATCCGCGCAGACATCGATCCGCGAACCTTTAAGCGTCAGTTTAGAACGAACCTCCACTAGCACTTTTCGGTTTCAGTCCGAGAAGGGGTCTGGCTGATTCGGATTTGTTGACAGCCACACTGAGCGGGTCTGCAGATAGCAACGCATTCCTTCCCAACCGTTCTCGCGACCGTATCCAGACTGCTTAAACCCACCAACCGGACTTTGTGCGGCGGCATTGAAATAATTATTGATATACACCGTGCCCGCTTCAATCTTTTCTGCCATCCGCATGGCCCGGGCGACATCGCCTGACCAGACTCCCGCTGCGAGACCATACACCGTTGCGTTTGCTGTCCGGATAACTTCTGCTTCGGTATCCCAGGGCTCAGTCGAGACGACAGGGCCAAA
>DPVA01000012.1 GCA_003529705.1 Gammaproteobacteria bacterium
TGCCGTGAAGTACTGAAAAAGCACTGGCCCGATGTGCCACGGTTTGTGGACGTAAGAGAAGTCGGTGCCCATAACCTGCCTCCTGTAGACATGCTCGCAGGGGGCTTCCCGTGTCAGGATATATCAAATGCAGGAAAACAGGCAGGTATTCAAGCGGAACGGTCGGGGCTCTGGTTTGAGTTTGCCCGAATCATTCGCGAGCTACGACCGCGATACGTCCTCGTGGAGAACGTCGGAGCGCTCCTTGTTCGGGGGATGGATGCAGTTCTCGGAGAGCTTTCCGCGAGCGGGTATGATGCGGAGTGGAAATGTATACCAGCTGCCGCCGTTGGTGCCCCGCATATCAGGGACAGGGTCTGGATCGTGGCCTACCCCAGACACCGGGGGTTTTCGGAGCGAGGGATCTGTGTCGATGCTGGCCAAGATGGATGTGACCGAAGAAGAATTTCGGGGGATGGCCTATCGGGCGCCAAAGAAAGCAAAGGATCGCCTTTGGCCTACCCCGACAGCCCGGGACTGGAGGTCGGACAAAAGCCAAAAATCGGACAGCGAACAGTATGGCAAGAAGGGAAAACCATTACCCCGCGCAGTTGGTGGGCAACTGAACCCGACGTGGGTCGAGTGGCTGATGGGGTACCCCAGCGGGTGGACCGCCTTAAAGGACTCGGGAACGCTGTAGTGCCACAGGTAGTGGAATACATCGGCAGACAAATCGTGACTGACTGGAGGACATGATGAACAAAAACCAATCTGCAAAAATCCTGAGCGCCCTACAGACGGGGCGCTCCATCACTGCCCTCGAGGCGCTCCATGAATTTGGCTGCCTGCGGTTGGCGGCACGAATCAAAGACCTGCGCCGCAGCGGGCACCCGATCCGCTCGAAGATGGTGCACACCAACGAAGGAAAGCGTATCGCCGTCTACGAACTCGACACGCCCACTGACGACAAAGGACAGCGCCTGTGGGCGTTATAGATCAAAACACAAATGGGGCAGGCACCCCACGCAACGTATGATGACGCAGAGAGGAAACGCCTCTCAACGCGCCTGCCCCATTTGTCCTAACCACCGGAGGAACCCCTTGATGACCGACGACCCGATGTATGACGACGAGTGGGATGAGCAGTATGAGTCCGGCGCTGCGCCCCTGGTAGCCCTGGAGGAGCAGGCCGAGTCCCACGCCCGCTGCCTGCGCTACTGGCAGCAGCAGTATGACGATGTCGCAGCGCGGTTTGAGGCCGAGATTGCCCGCCTGACGGATCGCGCCAAACAGGCCAAGGCCACACTCAAGGCCCGCTGCGATTGGCACGAAATGGGCCTCAAGAGATTCTACGAGTCCCGTGGCGAGAAGCGTATCATGCTGGCCAATGCTACACTATCCAGCACCAGAGGACGCCAACATATAATGGTGGAGGACATCGACGCCCTGGCCAGCTGGGCCGACGCAGAAGGCCACCCCGAAGTGCTGCGCCACAAGGTCGAAGCCAATCGCAATGCCATCATGGAACACATTAAATCAACCGGAGAAGAACCCGCTGGCTGCAAGGTGGAACGCAACCAGGACGCGCTGAAGATCAAATTTTAAGGAGCTCCCAATGTCAACGCAGTTCGCCCCCAAAGACGAACGAGAAGCTGCGAATTACCTTCGACTGTCACCCCGCACACTCCAAAAGTGGCGGCGACTGAACACCGGCCCGACCTATTCAAGGCAGGGCAGCAGGGTGGTCTATCTGACCCCCGACCTCGATCAGTGGCTGCTGGCCAACCGAGTGACGCGGGAGGAAGGGCATGCCGTTTAAATTTAGAAAATTTTGGTATGCGTCCGCGTATTACGATGTCCGTGGCGCCGATGGACAGATTCAGAGGGTGCGAATCAAAAAAAAGATTGGCATCCGCAAAGCAGACGCCGTCGATGCTGAAGCAACCATCCGTGCACAAGTCGCTGCGGGCACCTACGAGCCCGGTCCTGTCGCCGCCAAAACAACTTCCAAGCTATTCGCAGATTTCTGCATCGACGATTTTCTGCCGTGGTCGGCGGCCGAACACTCCGCGAATCATCACAACCAGCAACGTCGATTTGTCGTCACCCGCCTCATCCCTTACATGGACGGGCTGCGGCTGAACGAGATAACGACCAAAATGGTGGAGGATTACAAGCGGGTGCGATTCAACGAAAAGTTCCGGTTACCTGGTTGGCGCAAGTCGAAGAAAACGAAGCCGGGCACTGTCAATCGAGAGCTGTTTTGCCTGAAAGCCATCTTTCGCCAAGCGCTGAAATGGGGCGACATAGACATATCACCTGCTGCAAACGTCACGCCGCTCAAAGAGACGGAAAACCCACCGCGCCT
The DNA here is from genome assembly GCA_003529705.1 of Gammaproteobacteria bacterium. Classification (GTDB taxonomy): domain Bacteria; phylum Pseudomonadota; class Gammaproteobacteria; order Arenicellales; family UBA868; genus UBA868. The sequence goes on from DPVA01000012.1 coordinate 2,348, forward strand.
GTTGAGCGGCCAGGAGATCACCAGACTGCTGGAGGCTATGCCAGATCACCTGCGGGCAGTTGTGGGGGTTGCCGTATATGCGGGTTTGCGATCAGGTGAGGTCAAGCGGCTCAAATGGCAAGACATCGATTTCAAGAATGCGATGCTGAGCGTGGTGTCCCGTTATGGTATGACCACCAAAAACAACGATACGCGCCACGTCCCGCTCTCCAGTGAGCTGGCTGAGCTTCTGCGCCAGCATCCGCACCGATTGGGTAGCAAGATCGTATTCGCCAGCCTGGACGGTGGCTACCGGCATGATTTCAGGAAGTCTTTGAAGTCTGCTGCGAAAGCCGCCGGAATCGAGAAGGTCACCATGCACCAGCTGCGGCATTGCTTCTGCTCTCACGCTCAGATGAGCGGAGTCGATGCGCGTACTGTGCAAAAGTGGATGGGACACGCAAGCATCACCACCACCCTGAAGTATTCACATGTGGCACCGGATCACGAACAGGCCGCGATCCAGAGGCTCAAATACGGGAGCGCCGAATTACTCCAAAAAGAGCAGAAATGAAGATTTCGGTCCCCATTGGTCCCCGAACCGCTTTTTCGGAAGCTGGAAACGCCTAAATGACGAGAAGGGGTAACAGCTTAACTGTTACTGCTGGAAGGGTTTATAGTTGGAGCCGCCTCCCGGACTCGAACCGGGGACCGCCTGATTACAAATCAGGTGCTCTACCAACTGAGCTAAAGCGGCTTACATCTAAAAATAAAACAATGACTTACCAAATCAACACGACCCAAAGTGAGCATCTGGCTATATTACCAGGCCAAGGCAGCATTTAGGATCAGCAGACCACTGTTCCTTTAGCGGCTTATAGTGTTTTCTAATCCCTCTGCTCCCATAAATACTACAAAAACGACAGCGGGCTGATCAGTTTTGTTAGACGCATTGTGCCATACGTCAGTAGCACCTACCCATGGATCTCCTTTTGAAAAAGTACGTGTTTGCATGCCACCGCCTGTCTCAAATTCTATTGTGGCTGTTCCTTCCATTACATAAGCATGGAGTGGCACCATATGTTTGTGCCAGCCCGTTTCTTCGCCGGGTTGAAGCACTCTAATCGCACTTGTAACTTCAGCTGGTTGCTGAGTTGGGTAAATTATTGGTTGCTCCAAGACATTAAGCCGTTGGGCCGCTAGCAATTTTTGGTTGGTCAAGGATGGGTTTTTTGCACACCCATAAAACAAAACTATTAAAGCCAATGCTGTTATCTTTTTCATCTGAAAGTCCTTTTTTAAAAGCAATAAGATTCTCAACAAACGCCGCTACATACGGCAGCATTTGAATTCTGCCAAGCCCATATCGGGGATATTTCTACGAATTGAC
>DPVA01000037.1 GCA_003529705.1 Gammaproteobacteria bacterium
AGTTCAAGGGCTTTTTTAGCATTCTTGATATAAGGAAATAATGCCGTAATCCAATCTGCTGACCTTTATGTACCCGCCATAACGCTACCGGTAATAAAACACAGAGCGATATAAGGTATTGCCCCAGAGTTCCCCAACCTCCCGTCATCCCCGACTCAAGCAAAAGTCGCTGAGGAAGCCAGTAAAGGCCCCAGGCACCAGCAGAGACAAAAACGACGATACAGATAGCGACGTAGGAGGTTTGTTGCATGTGCAAAAAGAGCAGTCGATAGTGCGTATAGGCCGAGAGACTGCTACAAAAGTTCAGATTTGGATGTGGATTCTGGTTTTGGAGGATCTTTTTGAGGGGCTTTCGAACATAGAACGTTTTCCCGGTAAGTCGATATTAAGTCTGTTTTGATCATTACCAAGGTTTCGGCAGTTGCTGTGGTTAAGTGGTTGGGGATCGCCTTATCGGTTCGCAGAAATGGACCAAAAACCCCTTCGGGCCTGTAACCCGCAGCGTAAATCCCGCTCAACACTTGAGATCGATACAGGTTACCTCATTGCGTGAGCCCAGACGCATGGCTGGCCCCCATGTGCCGGTACCGGGCGACACATAGAGGCGGCAGCTGCCCTGAGTATGAAGCCCGCAGACCCGTTTGAACTGCCAGCGCACGAGCCAGTTGAAGGGGAGTATCTGGCCGTTGTGGGTGTGGCCGCATAGCATGAGGTCTATGCCCGATTCGGCCGCTGCGTTCCACCCCAGTGGCCGGTGATACAGGAGTACTTTGAAACAGTTCCGATCCAGTTCTATTTTTCCAAGTTCCCGCTTGACCTGATTCTCGTCTTCAGCATCATCGATGCCGATAAACTGCAGTTCACCGTGCTTGACCGTTTTGCTTCGCAACATCATGACTCCGGCATCCTCGAGCATGGGAATGACCCAATCGAGACCTGCGTAGCGCTCGTGGTTGCCGATTGAAAAATAGACGGGCGCCTTTAGTTTCCTGAGAGGGGCGATGTCTTCAGCCTGTATCCGGTTTGCGTCCAGAAAATCACCGGTAATGAGGACGAATTGAGGGTTCTGAGCGTTGACAGTGGTGACAACGCGCCTGAGAAAGTTGACACTTCGTGACCCGATATGCACGTCGCTGATCTGGATCAGTCGATAGTCCCCGGCAAGCCGTGCGTCGCAAAACTTAAGGTGTTTGCATTGCAGGCGTTGTGCGTTCCAAAAAGAATAAATAATGATACAGACTCCAGCGATAAGAATGCTGATAGCAATCCAATAGTCGTTTAGCGCGACCACGAGCCGCAAGAGTTCGTAGATAAAGCACAGGCAAAAAAACACGAATCCGATGCCCATCCAGTTATACAAAATAGTTTCCAGTACACGACTACTGCTTCTGAAGGAAAGCCAGAGGACAGTTGTTACGATAAACCACAGTCCTACAACCACTGGAAGATTCAGAAGTGCGGGATAACCCAGCCAGTCCGTCAGGCGCTGTAAAGGGTAGATATAAACAAGATATGCGGCGAGCAGTACAAAGGACCAAAAGAATACGAACCGCTGTACGGTCTTCAACAGCATCAAGAGTAGATAGGTTTCATGTGGCTAAGGACTTCAGAATCCGACGGGCGGCTTCGTGGGCGACCATGATCGTCGGCGCGTTGGTATTGGCGGAGGTGATATTCGGAAAGATCGATGCGTCCACGACGCGAAGGCCTTCTATTCCGAAAACCTGAAGATCGGCATCGACCACCGCGCTTTGGATATCCGTGCCCATTCGGCAGGTTCCGCAGGGATGATAGACCGTAGTGGACCGCTCCCGAAAGTCATCGAGGATTTTATCCTCATCCATGTTCGATAGATCAAGGTCAGGCGGATGGGAAAGTATGTTCCTGATTGCGCGGGTATCCTGGATTCGGCCCAACAGGCGCGCCATCGAGAGCACTCCATCGAGGTCCTTCTGGGTAGTCAAATAATTCGTGGAGATTCGCGGCGGGACATGCGGATCAGAAGAGCAAATATCAATAGAGCCTTCGCTGGTCGGGCGGCACGGATTAAAACCCATAATGAATCCGGGATAGGGATCAGGTAGGGTAAGTTTCCGGACTTCCCCTTCTGTAGGTTGGTAGCTGACCGGATTACAGTACAGTTGGGTATCAATGGCGCTCACTCCGGGGTTGGAACGGGCTAATCCCCCAATCTGATTTACGCTCAATGACAAAGGGCCTGAGCGCTTGAACAGGTACTGGATTCCAGCGCTTAACCTTCCCGGCCAACTGCGCAGGGTACCGTTCAGGGTGGGGCAGTTTGCTCGATAGAAATAACTAATCCCAAGATGGTCTTGAAGGTGCTGGCCAACATGGGGATGCTCAAGAATTGGTGGAATATCATTAGACTGAAGTAACGCGCCAGGTCCGATCCCGGAAAGCTGCAGCAACTGGGGTGAATTGACCGTTCCGGCGCAGAGTAGTACTTCGCGCATCGCCAGAATCTCGACCGATTTGTTGGCCAGACGGCAAGAAACACCAGTGGCTCTGCGTTCCGTGATATTGATTTTGGTAACTGTCGTGTTAGTCAGAATCTCTAAATTTGACCTCTTGGCTGCCGGGTGCAAAAAAGCAGTTGCGGAAGAGCATCGTTGTCCTGCCCGGGTCGTGATGAGATAAGGACCAACTCCTTCACCCTCAAGGCACAGAGTATCCGGACGAACCAGACCTGTCTCCAAAAATGCCGTACCAAAGTCATGTTGCAGGGGATGATAGCTTGCCGATGCATCATGGACCGTCAACCGGTTCTCGTCAGTTGCTCCGGAGTTTTGACTTCGCGGCGAGGCATCCGCCGTCGAGAAATCCTCGAAACTTTCGTAGACTTTCTTGACAGCACGATAGTCCCAACCTGGATTGCCGACGCTTTCCCAGTCGTCATAGTCTTTCGCCTGGCCCCGGTGGTAGACCATCGCGTTAATTGAACTGGATCCACCTAGAACTTTACCTCGAGGCCAATAGAGCCTGCGGT
>DPVA01000029.1 GCA_003529705.1 Gammaproteobacteria bacterium
TGGCGTCGGACTTGGATCTTTTGCTGACGGGTGTTGTGGGTGGTACGCTGGCGTTTTGCTTGAACAAGCGACTTTCCCGTCGGGGATCATGGCTATGACAGACAGTCCGGGTGATGTGCTTGCGCTCTTGACCATCGGCGCTATTGTGGGCACTTACGTATGGCGTGCTACGGGCGTGATTTTTGCAGCAAGAGTTAACGTCGACGGCCCTGTTTTTCAGTGGGTGACTTTCGTTTCCTACGCAATGTTGGGTGGACTCATTGCAAGAATGGTTATTCTTCCTATTGGCCCCTTGATGGAGACATCTCTTATTTATCGGACCCTCGCTTTTGCCATCGGCGTGGGCTTGTTCTTTGCGCTCGGGCGACGTATTCTGCCGGCGGTCTTTATTGGAGTTGGATCGTTTATTATCCTTGTGTCTTATTGCTAGTTTCGAGCTACCCGTAGCAGGATCTGTGATCGACATCGACTGGGAATGCCTCTCTTACTGTGGACTGCTTTTATGACAATAAAAGAAAACCTTGCGTTAGCCTATCTCGCGGGTCGTGGAATTGAGTTTGGCGCGCTTAACAATCCCCTCCCAGTCGATGAGGCTCTGACAAACGTCACATTTGCAGACCGATTAACACGACGGCAGGCTCTTGAGATATTTCCTGAACTGCGGGGTTTGACAGAATCGATTGTTGAGCCGGATATTATTGTTGACTTTAATGATCTGGCCTCTCTTACCTCGTTAGCACCACAGAAGTTTGATTTTCTGATTGCGAATCACTTTATTGAGCATCTAGTGAATCCAATTCAATTTCTCGAAGGGTGCAGTGAAATATTGCCGGTTGGTGGGATCCTATTCTTAACCGTTCCTGACAAAGACGAGACGTTTGATCGAAATAGAACTTTGACTACCAACTCACATCTATGGCGGGATTACCGGCGCCGTGAATCGAGAATTAGCCGATCACATTTGAGGGATTTTCTTCGAAATAAAGAAGTGGTTGATACGCCACACCCTGAAGTGGTCAAGTATTTCGAGAATAATGGTATTCCAATTAGTTATTACGACGGTAACCGCTTACCGGCAAATCCGTTTAAGCGAAAGAGACTTTATGATTTTCACCGACAACGGAGCATTCACGTCCATGTGTGGAACCGACTATCGTTTGATAACTTTTTAAGTTGGGTTAATGAAAAGTTAAACTTGGGATTTGATGTAATGTGCACCCACCAGCCTGAAGACGTCGTTGGAGAAATGATCTATGTTCTTCGGAAGCAGCAATAACCTATTTCTATGGAAAAGGTTTAGATCGGTATTGAAGATGATGTCCCATGCTTAGGGGGCATTAACCGGTCATGAGAATGATCGGCTCACATCCAAAGAATCGTTGCTAGATGAAACTGAGAAGCTTAGCGCTTGGGCAACGAATCCTGCCGATCGTTTTCATCGGTGTCGCATCCTTCATTTTTCTGGTGCCATATTTTTAGAGGTGAACAGCGTGTCACAATACATAAGCAATGGATCGCCGATGAAATAACAGGGTTTTCTTGGAATAAAGCTGGCCAAGTGAAGGTTGCCCGTAATGGGTCGTTTCAGTCTCGGGGATAAAAATGTCGATAAAGATTCTGGCTTTGGGCGGTGACGGGATCGGACCGGAGGTTGTCGACTCAGGCCTCCAGGTTCTGGAGGCGATCGCCGGTACCATCTCCCTGAAAATCGACATCGGTGAGGATTTGCTTCACGGTGCGGCTTGGGATGCACATTCCACCTTCATTCGTCCTGAAACTATTCGTGCCGCCCATGAGTCTGATGCACTGTTGGTAGGTGCCGTAGGAGGACCGAAGTGGGATCACATCACGGTCGACGGTGGGCCTGAAGAGCAGGATGGACTTATGAAGCTGCGTCACGAGCTCGAGGTGTTTACGTCTCTTCGTCGGGCCCGGGCATATGATCCATTACTTTCCCGAACACCCTTTCGACCCGAGGTAGTCCGGAACTCGGATGTTATGGTGGTTCGGGAATTATGTGGGGGCGCCATGTTCTCGGACACTCGGGGTATTGATGGAACTGATAAGAACCGTCGCGCCTATGATCTAAACGAATACACGGAAGTTGAGATTGCACGCTTTGCGAGAATTGGGTTCGAAGTCGCCCGCCGCCGCCGAGGAAAACTCCTCTCCGTGGACAAGGCTAACGTCTTTATGGCGGGCAAACTATGGCGTGAAGTGGTCCAGGAGATCGGCGCAAACGAGTTTCCTGATGTGGCGTTGACCCATTTCTTTACAGACAATGCTGCGTATCAGTTGTCCTGCCGACCGGGTGATTTCGACGTGATTTTGGCTGATAACCTTTTTGGCGACATTCTTTCAGATCAGTCGGCGGCAATTTCTGGATCATTAGGAATGCTGCCTTCAGCTTGCCTATCACACCTTTCCGCCGGAGGGCGATCTGAAAAACCCGCGATTTATGAACCTGTTCACGGCAGTGCACCAGATATCGCCGGGACTGGCGTTGCCAACCCGATCGCTGCGATTCTTTCGGTTGCCATGTTGCTGGAATACAGCGCTGCAGAGCGCGAATCTGCCCGGAAAATTGAAGCCGCCGTGGCGTCGACACTGGAGGCAGGATTCGCAACGCCGGATCTTGGTGGCACGAACACAACTCAAGAGATCACTAACGAGGTGATCCGGCAGGTATTACGCGCTTAGCACTTAAGAAAGCAAGGTAAATGGAATTCGATTACGTCATTGTCGGAGGCGGGTCTTCAGGCTGCGCGCTGGCGGCACGTTTGGCAGAGGTTCGGGAAGCCACCGTCTGTCTGATCGAGGCAGGAGGGAAGGGCAGAGATCTTTTTATCAGGATGCCAGCTGGCAATGGACTGGTTTTTGGTAATACAAAACTGGACTGGGGTTTCGAGTCGGTGCCGCAACCCACGTTGAACGGGCGAAAAATCTATTTTCCCCGGGGAAAGGCGTTAGGGGGCTCTTCGATCATGAACGGCATGATTTATGTCCGAGGGGTTCCGCAGGATTACGATGCATGGCGTGAGAGCGGTCTTTCGGGGTGGGGATTCTCAGATCTGTTGCCATATTTTCGCCGCTCTCAGGGGGCGGTTAACCGGAAGGCACCCTGGCATGGTGTCGATGGCCCCGTGAAGACCGAAGCCTCTGTCAATTTCGGTGAGTTGGAGCGGGGATTTATTGAGGCCGCAGTCGCCTGTGGCCACAGACGACTGGATGATTTCAACGGCCCTGAACGTACAGGCGTTGGTCGCACAGACAGCACGGTTTACCGCGGTATCCGACAGTCATCCGCCATCTCTTACCTTGCCAAGCCGCCTCCAAATCTAAAGATCCTGACGCATCGGCACGTGACCCGCCTGATTCTTGAAGGCAACCGGGCAAGGGGTGTCGAGACGGTGGGCGGGGAGCAAATTCATGCTCGTGAAGAGGTCGTCTTGTGTCAGGGTGCGTTTGGGACACCACAGACCCTGATGCTGTCGGGGATAGGGCCTTTCGCACATCTGAAGCAGCATGGCATTAACGCTGTAGTTGATCTGCCCGGGGTCGGTGAAAGTCTCGCGGATCATGTCGATGTATCGATGCAATACGGATCTGATCGTATGGACTTAAGTCTCGCGCGGCACCAGCGCCTCGATAAAGCGGCCTTGCTGATGGCGAGGTGGCTGCTGAATGGAAGCGGGCCGGGAGGGGGCGCTTTTTTCTCCGCGGTGATCTTTCATGCATTAAAGGATCCAGCGATGCCTGAGTTCGAGACCTTTATGACGCCCATGACGGTTCATGAAAATATGACTGACGGCGAGGTCGAGAAGACGCCGCTACTGCAGCGATTGGGTCGGCACCTTCTGGTTCGTGGCAGCCAGGTCGCTAAACCCGGCGTTCAGATTGATATCAATCTGGAGCGACCAAAGTCTCTCGGAAGAGTGAGCCTGGCGAGCGCCAATCCGGCTGATCACCCGCGCATTGACCCCAGATTTTTTTCGCATTCCGATGACCTCAAAGAGATGGTATTGGGCGTTAAATCCATGCGGGAGATCATGGCGCATCGTGAAATTGCGAAATACGTTACGGGCGAGATTGGAGCGTGGAAGGAAGCGAAGACGGATGCGGAGATTATCGAGGCGATCCGGAAAACCGCCTATACCGGTCACCACCCCTGTTCGAGCGTCAGAATGGGCCCTGACGGAGACCCGCTTGCCGTACTGGACAGCGAACTGCGCGTACGAGGTGTCGATAATCTGCGGGTCTGTGATGCGTCCGCCATGCCGTCTCAGATCACCGGAAATCTCAATGCAACAGTCATCGCAATGGCTGAAAGAGGAGCCGATTTGATTTTAGGCAGATCGCCACTACCGCCAGAGGACCCGCGATTATGACTCAGGCAGCGCGCACGAAGATCGAAAACCTTTCTACTGGAAAAGAGGGCATTACTATCACTTGGCGGGATGGTTACCTCAGCCATTTTCATTTCATTTGGCTACGCCATCAGTGTGAGTGTGAGCAGTGTGGGTCCTCTTTAAATGGTGTTCGAGGACTTCGGCTGGATCTGATTCCGGAGAGTCCAAATCCTCATGATTATTCGTTCGATTCGGACTCTCTACATCTCATATGGGACGGAGACCGACATGTCTCAACCTACGGGGCAAAATGGTTGCGCGACCATTGTTACTCTGCACAAGAGCGGGCGCTCCGGAAGCACCAACCGGTGCTCTGGAATAAGAAAATAGAGGTCGATCCGCCTACTTTTATTTTTTCAGAAGTTGAAGACAGCCCATCTCGTCGGCTTGAAATGCTTGAGGCAATTTGTGATTATGGATTCTGCAAAGTCGAGGGCGCACCGGGCGTAGCCCAAGAGGCGGTTCGATTAGTTCAGCTCGTTGGAGCAAAAAGGATCACTCACTTTGGAGATTTTGAGCTTTCCAACAAGAAAGTGAATAACACTTCTCATGATATGGCGACACTGACCGATAAGAAGTCTGTCAATAATGTTGGAGATATCAGGCAGGCGTTGCAGCCGCATTGTGATGAAACCTACCGAACGTCAACTATAGGAATTACGATATTTCAGGTCTTTGAGCCCAGCACAGAAGGGGGTCACTCCACGTTGGTAGATGGATTTGAAGCTGCACGGCGCTTCCGGAAAGATTTCCCTGATGAATTCGAAAGGCTGGTGAGGACACGATTGACAGGACAACGGCTTGACCCGAAACATGCCGAGGGAGAACTCCCTCGATGGTATCGGTGCACGCTTCCCATGATCCGAGTAGACGAGGATCAAGAAGTCTGCGGTATTCGAGTCAACGAAAGGCAGATCGCGCCTATCGATCTCCCTTATGATCAGGTGGTTCCGACCTACCGAGCGATTCGCAACTTTTTGAAGATTGTTTATGACCCGGATCTAATAATCTCTTTTCCCTTGAAGAAAAGAGACGGTCTTATTTTCAACAATCAAAGAGTCCTTCATGGGCGCACAGCGTTCAAGTTGGAAAAACCTGGTCGCCAGGTAATGACAAATTCCGTAGATCTTGAGGATTTTTACTCTAACTTGCGGATACTTAAGAGCCGATTAAAGCCTGAAGACCCCGTCCAAACATATAACCAGGGAATGGTGATCTAGAGGATTCCAACTATGAGAGAAGCGATGACCTGCGCAGAGGCAACCGTTCGTTTGTTGCAACGATATGGGGTGAGCACGGTATTCGGTATCCCCGGTGTGCACACGCTTGATTTTTGCCGGGCTCTTGATCAGGGCGTGCGCCATATCCAGGCCCGCAACGAGCAGGGCGCGGGGTTCATGGCAGAAGGATGGGCGCGGGCGACGGGGGAGCCAGGTGTCGCGCTGGTGATTTCGGGGCCGGGTGTCACCAATGCCAGTACACCGTTGGGACAAGCCTATGCCGACAGCCTGCCTTTGCTGCTGTTGTCTGCGGACGCGGCGAGTAACACGATCGGAAAAGGTTGGGGCGTGCTCCACGAAATTACCGATCAGACTCAGATGACCAAACCCCTGACGGGTTTTTCCGCTACGGCCCGATCTGCGCAGGACGTTCCTGAACTTCTGGCCCAGGCCTTCACACTTTTTGCCAGTCAAAGACCCAGGCCCGTACATATCTCGATTCCCATCGACGTACAGGCTGAGTGTGTCGATGAAGATTGGCAGCCGGTCATGCTGCCCGGACGACCTAAAGCGGATCCGGAAGACATCATCAAGGCAGCCAACTGGCTGAAGGGCGCGAACTCTCCTCTCATTATGGTGGGGGGCGGCGCTTGCGGTGCCGGTGCCGCGATGACGAAGCTCGCTGAGCATACGGGTGCGATCCTGATCGCGTCAACGGCTGGCAAGGGTATTGTCCCCGACGATCATCCGTTATCTCTCTCAGCATCAACGGTGCGACCGGAAGTGCTGGGTATTCTCCCCGAGGCGGATGTGATTCTTGCTGTCGGCACCGAACTTTCGGAAACCGACAGTTTCGTTGAACGCCTGAACTTTAAGGGTCAGATCATCCGCATCGACATAGACCCGAGCAAAATCAACGATTTCTATCCGGCGAATCTTGGCATCGTAGCCGACGCGCAATCGTCTATACAGGCGCTATGCGTCGCCCTTGATGATTACCGCGCGAACGGTGTCGGGGCAGCGCAAGAACGAGTGCGGGTCATTCGCGCAGAAATCCGTCAGGGACTCAGCGCGTCGGAACGCCAGCATGCTGCAGTCCTGGATGCGCTTGTCGAGGTCGCGCCGGCGGACATGATCTGGTCAGGAGACGCCTGTCAGTTGGTTTACACCGGCGCCTTTTCCGTACCGATGCGCTCGCCCCGAAAGTGGTTTTACCCTGCGGGGTACTGTGCTCTGGGTAACGCGTTACCAAACGCTATTGGCGCTCGCCTGGCCCGGCCCGAAACACCCGTTGCTGTATTGGCCGGTGATGGGGGGTTCATGTTCACCATGCCCGAACTGGTGACGGCTGCTGAATTGAAATTGCCGATACCGATTATCATCTGGGAAAACGGAGGACTCAAGCAGATTCAGGATGA
>DPVA01000224.1:0-9525 GCA_003529705.1 Gammaproteobacteria bacterium
TGGACAGGCGGCGTTCTTCGGGCTAGGTGCTTACGGTTATGCGATCGCTGTCATCAACTTCGGCGACAGCACGGTGCCGATCCTGATCGCGATGGCCCTGCCGGCACTGTTTGCCGCTGCTTTCGGCTACTTTTTGTTCTATGGCCGCCTGAGCGACGTCTACCTCGGCGTGATGACCCTGGTTGCGACGTTGATTTTGTTTAAGCTCATTTCGAGCACCGGCGGCTCCAATTACAAAATCGGTGCCGCCTTGTTGGGCGGGTACAACGGCATTCCGGGGATTCCACCGATCAACCTGCCCGGTAACCCCAAGGCCTTCCTGGGGCTCGAGGGGCAATTCTACTTCGCCACCTCGGTGTTGATCTTGGTTTATTTCGGGCTGCGTGCGTTGCTCGCGAGCGACTTTGGTCGCGTCGTGGTGGCGATCCGGGAGAACGAACTCCGCGCCGAACTCCTCGGCTACGACATTCGCCGTTACAAGCTTACAGTATTCGTACTCGGTGCCGTCCTCGCCGGTCTCGCCGGCTGTCTCTACGCGGTGTGGGGTGGCTACGTGTCGCCCGACGTCTTCGGCCTCGCGATGACCGCCCAGATCTTGATGTGGATCATCGTCGGCGGCATTGGCACTCTTATCGGTCCCGTCGTCGGGGCGTTCTTATTGCAAATTCTCATCACTGAGATTGGAGCGTTGCAGGTCTTCAACAGTTATTTGGTGCTCGGTGTGGTGCTTATCGTCTTCGTCTCCTTTGCGCCGCAAGGAATCATCCCGCTGGCCAATACCGCCCTTTCCACGCTCGTGCGCCGGTTAGGGCGTGGCGTCGGACCGCGATGAACGCTCCGCTCCTTGAGACCCGGGACGTGGATAAGCACTTCGGTGGTGTGGCCGCCGTCGATGCTGTGAATTTTGCACTCGATGAGGGCGAGTTGCGCTGTATCATCGGCCCGAACGGCGCCGGCAAAACGACTTTCTTCAAGCTCCTGACCGGGCAGTACCGTCCTGATGCCGGGCAGATCCTGTACCGTGGCCGGGACATCGGCGGAGCGAACACCAGCGAAATCGCACGCCTGGGCATCGGCATCAAGATGCAGGTGCCGAGCGTATTCGAGGAGCTCAGTGTAGAGGAGAACCTTTGGATCGCCGCCCGCCGGGTGCGCAAGGGCGAGACGAAGCGCGAGCTGGTGGATTCCACACTCGAGATGCTCCATGTCGATGCGCTACGCCATGAGGTGGTGGCGCGTCTCGCGCACGGGCAACGCCAGCTTGTCGAACTCGGCACAGTGCTTGCCGGCGAGCCCGATCTCATTCTCCTCGATGAGCCGACGGCCGGTATGACGTCCGAGGAGGTTGCGCGCGCCGCCGAGCTGATCCTGGCGGTCAATCGTGCGCGCACGCTCATTGTGGTCGAACACGACATGAGCTTCATCAAACTGATTGCCTCTAAGGTTACCGTGTTCCACCGCGGTACGATTCTGGTCGAGGACACCATGGAGGCGATCCTCGACAATTCCGAGGTGCGCGATATCTATCTCGGACGGCAGTCGTGCCTATGATGCTGGAGGTTCGCGACCTTAGGTCGGGTTATGGCCGCATCCCGATCTTGCACGGCGTAAGCCTCGGGGTCGGCGAACGCGAGACGGTGGGTGTGCTCGGCCACAACGGTATGGGCAAGAGCACACTCATCAAGACCCTTATGGGCGCGCTGCCGGCAACGGCTGGGCGGATCGCGTTCGAAGACAATGACGTGACCGGACTTCCGTCGCATCGCCGCGCGCGCCTGGGTATTGGCTACGTGCCGCAGGGCCGCGAGATCTTCTCCAACCTTAGCGTACGTGACAATCTGCGCATGGGCGCAGCTGGTGCTGGAGCCGACGAGCGGGCCGTAATCCCTGAGGTCCTCGAGACCCTGCCGCGCCTGAAACCGCTGCTCGATCGAATCGGCGGCTCGTTGAGCGGCGGCGAGCAGCAGATCCTGGCCATCGGTCGGACCCTCTGTGCGCGGCCGCGCCTGCTTCTCCTCGACGAGCCGACCGAGGGTGTCCAGCCCTCGATCATCGATCTCATCGGCGACATATTCCATGAGCTGCGCGATCGACAGGGCCTTGCGATGTTGCTCGTGGAGCAGAATCTGGATTTCATCGTGGACCTTTGCTCACGGGTGCTCATCATGCAAAAGGGTAAGATCGTTCGAGAGCTTTCCCGTGCCGAGGTGGACGATCCGGCGCTGATCGGCGAGTTCTTCGGCGGTGGCTCGTAATGGGGGAGATTGATCTTATGAGTGAGCCCTAGTATCGCGCCGAGGTCGACATCGGCGGCACCTTCACCGACTTCGCGCTCTACGATGAGGGTACGTGCACGGCCCGCATCCACAAACAGTTCACCACTCCCGCGGTCCCGCTAAGGCGGTGATCGACTGCCCGGGCGTGCTGCTTCAGCACGCGGAAGTGCCTGTCGCAAGGATCTCGGCCGTCGTCTATGGAACCACGCTCGTGTCGAACGCCCTGATCGAGCGGTGCGGCGCCAAGATCAGGATGCTTGTTACGACAGGGTTTCGCGACGTGCTCTCCGTGGGTTCCGAGACGCACTATGAAGTGTTCGATCTACGCGTCAGCAGGATATATAGAGCGAAACGAAATTCTAGAAAACGTCGATGTACCTCATCGGCGTCCAGAACGTCGAGAGGCACGTCGCAAGCGGTCGTGCTTAACAACTTCTTTTACAGGAATATTCTCTGCGGATAACGGGTAAGCGCTAAGACGAAGCAGTTCCGCAACAAAAGGAGTGAAGCGGTTAATATTCTGTATCTCCCATGATCTTTGCTCTGGTCTGTCAATGGTCTTCTGATACGTCCTGCCACTTAACCATACGATTGATAGCGAAGAAAACTGCTGCGTGCGAACGCTTAGGACAGCTAAGATGCTCTCCAAAGTGAAAAAAGAAACGCGCCTTTGAGGTAGCCCCCTCGCAGGCGAGATGATTGCAATTTAACGGTGGAAAAACAACATTGATATACACAGTTATGCTGTATATTGTCGTATTGCTATTTCAACAAAAGTGGACTCGGCAGGAATCGCTACAATTAAGTTGTTGAAATAAAAATACTTTTCCATCAATTTTGTCGTTTTCTTGGGGGATCGTCTAGCGGTAGGACTGCGGACTCTGACTCCGCCAACCCAGGTTCGAATCCTGGTCCCCCAGCCAACTTTTCCTCCAATACTGTTTCCCCCGATCAGAGAGCATACAGATTAACTCCAATGAGTCTGTTGGATCGAAGAGGTCTTCTAATTAACGCCGGCGATCAGTGCGTAGTCGATCATTTCGACGCTGCAGTTGATGATGTCTTGGAGTTTGGCGGAGATGCAGAGTCATTGCTTGTCAAGGCGCTCGAAGTCGATGCGAATTTCCTGCTAGGACACTGTCTGATGGCATTGACTAACATCTTTGGGAATGCGTCCACTGGACTGGATCAAGCGAAGCACAGTATTGACCGCGCGAATCGAGTCGTAGAGTCGGCGTCTGATCGCGAACAGTTGCATCTTTCGGCAGTTAAAGCATGGTTTGAATCAGACCTGACGCTGTCGTCACGTCTATATCGGGAAATTCAACGTAATCATCCAACAGACCTGATGGCGTTATTTGCCGGTCACTGGCTGGATTTTTATCTTGGTGATGCGAAAACCCTTCTGGGAAGAGTGGACTGCGCCTTGAGTGATTGGGGCGACTCGACTCCGGGATACGGATACGTTCTTGGTATGTATGCATTTGGGCTTGAGGAAAATGGTCAATATAACAAGGCAGAAAAAATGGGGCGGTGGTCCGTTGATTTGAATCCCGCAGATGCGTGGGGTGTTCATTCCGTAACGCATGTCATGGAGATGACGGGCCGGGCTGAAGAAGGTGTCGAATGGCTGCAGTCGACACTGCCCGGATGGGGTTCGTCAACAATGAAGCTGCACAACTGGTGGCATGCACTACTGCTGCATATTGATCTTGGAGATACCGCTACCACTCTTGACCTATACGATAGGCGTTTGGTGGACGACGATCGAGTAGATGCCGAAGCACTGGTGGACAGAGTCTCGGCCCTGGCCAGGTTGTCGTTGCTTGATGTTGATGTGGGCAACCGTTGGATGGTTTTGGCAAAGCTCTGGGAACCCATGATGTTCGATGCGCGGTCCCCGTTTAATGATCTTCACGCCTTATTGGCATTTCATCACGCGAATCTTGAAGATCTGGCACAGGCTCTGATGGAGTGTGTTCGGAAAAAATATGACAGGACGATTCCGATGATGCGAGTGGGTGCATTGGTTCTCGAAGGCGTTGACGCGTTTTTTCGGGGGGATAATGATGCAGCGTTAGCCTTGCTGGCAGAGAATGGTTACCGGGTTAATCTGATCGGTGGAAGTCATGCACAGAGGGATCTTGTCGGCCAGATAACTCTGGAGGCCGCCGTTCGCGCGGGCGAGTGGGCAAGCGCCAGAACCATCCTGCAAGAGCGAAAACTGAAACGTCAGTCCATGTCCTATGCCTACTCCAGACACTGCGAGGAGCGGATTGCCGTTGGCAGGATTTAAAATGAATCGGCCTTGTTGGTAACCGAAAGCCGCTGTATATAATGCTGTTACAGTCATTTAGGTAGTGCAGAATACTGATAAGAGCGAAAAGATTGCGTTATGACTCAATCCTCGAAGACCTGGAACTGGGCTCCGGATCTCCCGATCGCGGGTCAGTCGGTTTTCGTTTTTCCGCCCAATCCCTGGACCATTCTAAGAGTTCTGTCGTCTGTCTGGCTGACGATCAGTGGGAGGGTGGTGATCTTATTGACCGCCGTTGTCTCGTGGCTGTTCTTCACTCCGCCGATGGCTCAATGTGTCGATCTGGAGTTGGGATGGGCTCTCTATATATATGCCCGTAACTTTTGCCTGATGGCATTGTTTGCCGGGGGTCTGCACTCGTACTTTTATACCTTCAAGATGCAGGGTGAGGAACTAAGATTTGATTCCAGGAATGTTGTTAGAGATGAAACAGTATTTACATTTGGGAATCAACTTCACGACAATGTTTTCTGGTCGGTTGTAAGTGGATTGACAATCTGGACCTTCTATGAGGTCCTGTTCATGTGGGGTTACGCTAATGCCGTTATTCCCAGGATAACGTTAGCGGGCAACCCGGTCTGGTATTGCCTGCTATTCGTGCTGATTCCCATGTGGTACGCACTTCATTTTTACTGGATTCACCGCCTTGAGCATTGGAAGCCGGTATACAAGGCCATCCACTCGGTGCATCATAGAAATATCAATACCGGACCTTGGTCAGGGACTTCGATGCACCCTCTGGAGCATCTCATTTATGTGGCCTCTCCGCTGATTCATGTCATCATTCCATCCAGTCCACTGCATGTGATCTATCATTTTCAGTTCACGATGCTGGCTGCGATCATCACGCATTGTGGCTATGAGGCACTTCTCTGGAGAGGCAAGAGAATTATTGAGTTAGGGTACTTTTTCCATCAATTGCATCACAGGTTCTTTGATTGCAACTTCGGAACGGACGATATGCCCTGGGACAAGTGGTTCCGAACCTTTCATGATGGGACGGATGAAGCAACCCAAACGCTGAGAGAGAAGCAGCGGCGACGAGCAAGGAGTTAAGAACCGCAACACGCTCTAGAACAATTTATTGTCCAGGTCATCGTATTTCGTTGACCAATGGCACCGTTTAAAAAAATTCGGACAAAAGAGGAGAATGTAATGGATACTCATGAGGTTGCCTCTGCGGATGATTTACGCGCGCTCATCGAGGAGCGGGATGTTGAATACGTCGTTGTCGCCTTGCCTGATATGCAGGGATTGCTTCGGGGAAAATATCTTTCCCGACGGAAGTTTCTGGGAGCCCTTGACGACGGCTTGGGAGTGCCCCCCGTAATCTTTGCGATGGAGCCAACGGATATGCTCTATGAGGTGGTTGGGTTGTCGGATGCTTCGACAGGCTTTCCCGATGCGCCTGCGCAAGTGATTCCCGAGACGTTGCGAGAGATTCCCTGGGAGCCGGGTCATCGAAACCTTTTCGTCCTGTTGACGCACGGTCAGGATGGGATGGCGTTTTGTCCGCGAGTGATATGCCAGCGTGTTTTGGACAGAGCTGGAGCGATGGGTTTCCGAGCCTTCACAGCGTGCGAGTTTGAATTCGCGCTTTTCAATGAGACCGCGAGCAGCGCATTTGAGAAAGGCTATAGAAATCTTGCGTTAACGGTTCCACACAAGGGGTACAGCGTTCTCGAGAGACAGAATGCGCGGTCGGAATTTTATGCAGATCTGTTGGATACGATGCGCGCCATGAGAATTCCCTTGGAGGCGGTGCATGAAGAAATCGGTTTTCCCAGTCAACTGGAGGCGTCACTCCAGTACGCTGAAGGTCTAACCTCTCCGGACAATGCTGTAATGTTTAAAAGTTTTGCCAAGTCCGTCGCAAAAAGAAGAGGACAGTTATTGAGTTTTATGGCGCGTTGGCACAACGATGTGGATGGAAACAGCGGTCATATCCATACCTCTTTACGTGATACCGAGGGGAATCCTGTATTTTTTGATGCACGAAAGCCGCATGGTATCAGCGATACAATGAGGTATTTTATTGGGGGTCTGCAGAAGGTGCTTCCCGAATTGACTGTCCTGCTGGCACCGAATGTCAATTCTTTCAAACGTTTCGTGCCGGATAGATTCGCCCCAACCAGCGTGGCATGGGGGTTGGAAAACCGCACCGTAGGTCTGCGGGCGGTATCGGGCTCGCCGGCGTCACGGCGACTGGAGTGTCGATTGCCCGGTGCTGATGCGAACCCGTATCTCTCTATTGCGGCAACCTTGGTTGCCGGACTTTATGGCATTGAGAACCGGATAGAGCCTAGTCCCGAAACGGAAGGTAACGCCTATTTGCAGAAAATTCCCACAAAGCTTCGCCTACCCGCATCGTACGCTGAAGGTATCGAGCGGCTTAATCGCTCCAAGGTTGCCCGGGAATGGATCGGAGATGAATTCGTCGAGACGTTCGTTTCCGGAAGAAGAGCTCAGGAAGAAGAATTCCGAAACCTTATTACCGAGGCAGAAGTAGAGCGTTTCCTTGAGTTGAGTTGAGTTCAACGAAACCGTCAACGGTCGTCACGTATGACTGTAGACGGGCTCAGGCTAGAGCTACATCAGCAAAAGTCCCGCCGGTCACTTCAGATAGTTGAGTTGGCGTCAGACGGAATACTGACGTTGGCGTACCGCCGGCGGCCCAGATTTCTTCAAAATCCTTAAGGGTTTGATCCAGCACAACACTCACGGGAGTGGCGTGGCCCACAGGGGGCACTCCCCCGATGGAGAAACCTGTCACACGTTTAACGAAGTCCGCATCCACAGAACGTATTGCGACTCCTAGGATCTGCCCGACCTTGGTTTTATCCACGCGGCAAGCCCCCGACGCAATCACTAGAACTGGATTGCCCTTATCATCGGCAAAAACCAACGACTTGGCTATCTGCGCAACTGCACACCCAATAGCAGTGGCTGCCTGTATGGCACTCGCGGTGGGTTGATCAAATTCAAAAACCGTGAATTCAGAACCCAGCACCTCCTGTACTTTCTTTGCTTTGCGGTGCCTGGCAATCTGCATGGTTTATTAGTTCAACGAGCGGGGCGGCTGAATCTGCAAAAAAACGCTATCATTACCGATTGTATCGTTCGATATTAATGGACCCAAATCGTATGACCGGCGCCAAGACATCTGCTGAAAATCGTGATGTTTATCGACTCATGCCCACACGGCTCCAGGAGACCGCTGACTCAGGGAAAACACGCTGCAATCTGTGTTTGTGGCGGTGCGGGCTGCACCATGGTCAAAGGGGTTTTTGTCAGGCGCATGTGAACCGCAATGGAACTTTGTACAACCTTTCGTACGGGATTATTTCGGCAATGGATGTTGGAGTTATTGAAGATAAACCTGTTCGTCATTACCGCCCCGGAACGCAGGTGCTGTCTGTAGGCAGTTATGGCTGCAGTTTCCGCTGCGGTGGTTGCCATAATCTGGAGATTTCCTGGGGGACTGAGGCACTCGATGAATTGGCCCGTGGAGAGTCACGTGCCGCCTTTGTTCCTCCTGATCAATTGGTTCGCGCTGCCATTCAGAGTGGAGTTCAGGGCATCGCTTTCACTTATTCGGAGCCTGCGGTCTGGCTGGAGTACGTTCTGGATGTTGCTGAAGTGGCTCACGATCATGGTCTATACACCGTATATGTCAGCAACAGTTTTGTAACGGAAGAGGCGCTCGCACTACTCAAAGGAAGAATCGATGTGCTCTGCTCGGATATCAAGAGCATGGACGATACCTTTTACCGGAACATCTGTGCCCGTGCGTCGGTCGATCAGGTGCTCATGTCTATCAAGACAGCGCAGAATCTTGGCATCCATGTGGAGACCCGAACAAACGTGATCCCCGGATATAACGATAAAGACAAGAACATGGGTGCTATTGCAAAATGGATTCATGATCACCTTGGCAGTCAAAGTCCGTGGCATGTCACTCGTTTTCATCCAGCGTACCGCATGGCGGATGTCCCTTCTACGCCGGTCCAAAGTCTTGAGCGGGCGGCGGAACTTGGGCGAGAGCGCGGCCTCGAGCATGTTTACGTCTACGCAGATAAGGGCTGCGATTGTGCGACAGAAAACGCCCCGGTCACCGACTTTCTGCCGGGCTGGGCTTCGCTGCATGAGGTCAATAAGTGTGCCGATACCTGCTGTGGAAAAGACGGTATCCTATTGGGCCGTTATGAGCGCGAAGCGGGGCTCACTGGCGCGCGAAGGTAGAATACGCAGCGGCTTCTTATCGGACGGATTGGTCCATGATCAAGGTAGGCATTATTGGTGGTACTGGTTACACCGGCGTGGAATTATTACGACTGCTCGTACGCCATCCGCGTGCCGAGGTGGTTGCCATCAGTTCACGCTCGGAGAGAGAACGACCGGTAACAGATGTCTTCCCCAGTCTTCGCGGACATACCGAGCTTTGCTTTAGTGATCCAGACGGAGCGGATCTGGAAGGATGTGACTTGGTATTTGCTGCAACCCCAAACGGAGTTGCTATGACCCACGCCCGTTCGCTAATGGAGGAGGGCGTCCGGCTGGTGGATCTTTCTGCAGATTTTCGGATTCGTGACGTTAATGAGTGGGCTAAGTGGTATCAACTGAAGCACGCCTGTCCTGAATTGGTCGCCGAAGCCGTTTATGGTCTTCCTGAGATTAACCGGGAGAGAATCCGTGACGCCCGCCTGGTTGCTAATCCAGGGTGCTACCCCACGTCTGTAATTCTGGGCCTGAAACCGTTACTGGAGGAGGGTCTGGTCAACCCCGGCCAACTGATCGCTGATGCTAAATCGGGCGTATCCGGAGCCGGCCGCGGTGCCTCGGTGGCAACCTTGATGTGCGAGACTTCAGAGTCGTTTAAGGCTTATGCGGCTCCCGGACATCGGCATCTCCCGGAAATTTGTCAGGCGCTGG
>DPVA01000224.1:9823-10863 GCA_003529705.1 Gammaproteobacteria bacterium
CCCGGAAATTTGTCAGGCGCTGGCGCAGGTCGCGGGTGTTCCGGTGGGACTCACCTTCGTACCGCATCTGGTTCCGATGATTCGGGGCATCGAGGCAACCTGCTACGCGCAACTTAACAGCACCGATATCAACCTCACCGAACTTTACCAAGAGCGCTATGCGGGTGAGCCGTTTGTGGATGTCATGCCTGAAGGCTCGCACCCGGATACCCGAAGCGTTCGGGGCTCGAACACCGCACGGATCGCCTGCCATCGACCTCAGGGGGGCACAACTGCTGTTATTCTGGTGGTTGAGGACAATTTAGTGAAAGGGGCGGCAGGCCAGGCCATTCAGAATATGAACCTGATGTTCGGTTTTGAAGAAACAGAAGGACTTCAGGGCGCTGCGCTTTGGCCGTGAGTTTTTGGTGCCGATGGGAACGGGGTACTGGTAAAATAAGGACATTGGATATTCATCATCAATTGCGGAGTTATCGTGACCGACGACGGCGGGTTAAAAATCACCGATAGCGCGATCAGCCAACTTAACGCGTTAATCACTTCCAAGGCCAACCCGGAATTACGGTTTCGGGTGTATGTCCAGGGCGGAGGTTGTTCGGGATTTCAGTATGGCTTCCAGTTTGAAGAGGAGTCTGCGCTGGACGATATTGAATTCGATCGCAATGGAGTGAAGTTGGTGGTAGACCCGTTGAGCCTTCAGTACCTGTCTGGCGCTGAGGTTGACTTTATCGATGATCTGATGGGCACCCGCTTTATTGTCAATAATCCAAACGCGTCGACCACCTGCGGCTGTGGCGCCTCTTTCGGTATATAGGGCTTAGGTCTCGGTTCTGGCGCTAGGGAAGGTGTAGCGTGCCCAGCACGGCTGCGCGACTTGCGCCAGTCACGGAAGGCAAATTACCCGACTTCTCCTCCAGACGCTGCCGCGCGAGCCAGGCAAACGCACATCCCTCAACCCATTCGGGTTCGATTCCGAGCGCCGCGGTGCTGGTGAGGATAGAGTTCGGGAGCAACGCGTCAATACCGTCCTTTAGGGCACC
>DPVA01000092.1 GCA_003529705.1 Gammaproteobacteria bacterium
TTTTCAGCAAATTGGAAAGAGGATTGAGTGTGTGTGTTTTTGCGACCAGCCCAGATTTGTCAGCCAGATTTTTTATGCGGTTACCCAGACCGCCATTGTTTTTCGTTCAACCCCAATCTGAGGAGAACTATTATGTTTGAACTCATGGAAGTGTCCGGCCAGCAGGCCGTTATTAAAGTCATCGGAGTAGGCGGCGGCGGCGGGAACGCTGTCGATCACATGTTATCGGCCAGTCTCGACGGGGTTGAATTCATCGCTGCGAATACTGATGCACAAGCGCTTCATCGCTCTGGAGTCTCGAAGGTCATGCAGTTGGGGGAGGGATTGACCCGCGGCCTTGGTGCAGGCGCCGATCCTGAGGTGGGGCGGCAGGCCGCGTCAGAAGACCGGGACAAGATCGCGGCTGCGCTCGATGGGACCGATATGGTCTTCCTGACTGCAGGCATGGGAGGTGGTACCGGGACTGGTGCCGCACCTGTCATCGCCCAGCTCGCACGGGAAAAAAGTATCCTCACTGTCGCAGTCGTCACACGCCCCTTTAGTTTCGAAGGCAAAAAGCGGATTCAAGCTGCAGATCAAGGCATCAAAGAACTAGGCGAACTAGTGGATTCACTGATCGTGATCCCGAATGAGCGGATTATGGAAGTTATGGGTGGTAATGTGACCCTGCTTGAAGCCTTCGGTAAGGCAAATCAGGTGCTTTTCAATGCCGTGCAGGGCATCTCCGAACTTATCACCCGTCCGGGTCTTATCAACGTTGACTTTGCTGATGTGCGTACCGTCATGGCCGAGATGGGGATGGCGATGATGGGGTCAGCGACAGCGACGGGTCCAGACCGGGCGATGGAAGCCGCACGTGGCGCGGTGTCCAGTCCCTTGCTGGAAGAAGTTGATATCCATGGCGCTAAAGGCCTGTTAGTGAATGTTTCAGCCGGCCCGGATATGCAGCTTGATGAATTTGCCCAGGTCGGCGAAATCGTCAATGAATATGCCTCGGAGGACGGGACGGTGGTCATTGGTACCGTACTGGATCCGGAGATGGAAGATGAATTGCGGGTTACGATGGTGGCCACCGGAATTCGCAAGGCGCCTCAGATCAGTCTGGTGAAGGATGAGGGTGTGGACGAGGGTGTGACAGACGACGTGGACTACGATGAGCCGGCGGTGATCCGCCGCCGGCCGCGGGCAGCGGGGGATGTTGATGCCCAGGGTAATGCTGCCGTGGACATGAATTATCTAGATGTGCCCGCATTTCTTCGTAGACAGGCTGACTGACAGGGATCAAGAGATGTCAGTGGAAGAAAATATGCAAAAAAAAGGGTAAAAATATTTCAAAAAAAGTCCTAATTTCTGATTTTTCCGTGTAAAATCGATCTAAAGCACATGGTAAAAGTGTGCAAAATCCCAAAATACCGGGAAACCAGGCAGGATGATTCGGCAAAGAACGCTAAAAAATGTCATCGGCGCAACTGGCGTCGGTCTGCATACCGGAAAGAAAGTCTATCTGACGCTTCGCCCGGCGCCTGTTAATACCGGGATTGTATTCCGTCGGATCGATTTGGACCCGGTTGCAGAGGTTCCAGCCGCCCTCGATCGTGTGAGTGACACACGGCTTTCCACCACCATCGAGCACAAAGGGGTTCGTGTCTCTACGGTAGAGCATCTGATGTCAGCCTTCGCCGGCTTGCATATTGATAACGCCATCGTCGAACTCGATGCTGATGAAGTGCCGATTATGGATGGCAGCGCAGGAATTTTTGTGTTTCTTATCCAGTCAGCTGGCATCGAAATGCAGTCGGCAGCCAAGCAGTTTATCCGTATCAGTCGCCCAATCGAAATAAAGGACGGGGATAAGTGGGCACGCTTTGAGCCTTTCAACGGATTCAAAGTGAGTTTCAGTATCGACTTTGATCATCCTTCTATGCAGACATCCGCCCAGCAGGCAACGATAGACCTGTCTGAGATCTCCTTTGCTAAAGAAGTCAGTCGCGCAAGAACATTTGGATTTCTTCAGGATGTAGAGGCACTGCAAGAGGCCGGACTCGCTCGTGGCGGGAGTCTAGATAATGCAATCGTCATGGATGACTACCGGGTAATCAATGATGACGGGCTTCGTTATGGCGATGAGTTCGTTAAGCACAAAATTCTCGACGCGATCGGTGATCTTTACCTGCTGGGATGTCCACTCATTGGCAGTTTTCATGCCCATAAATCGGGGCATGGCCTCAATAACCGCCTCCTTCGTGAACTCGCTGAGCGTCAGGACTGCTGGGAGATGGTGTCATTTGACGGTTCCGCGGACGCAATGCCCCCCAATTTTCTGCATCCGGCGTTTGCCTGAACCATACCGCTGAATCCTTGCCAGAGCGGGACCGCTTTGGCCCATTCCGAACTGACGTAACCTAAACGGCGTCCTCTGTGCCAGCGGGTGTCGTTATTAGAACGCTCCGCTACCGAGACATCCGCTGAAATTACGCGCCTACTCGTGTTTTGCCGCGCCCCCGATATCGGGAGGTCCCAGAGTCTCGAGTCTTGACGAAACGAAGCAGGTGCGTGACGATGTATTAACCGGCAGCATCGTGTTCGGGGTCGATTGGTTCTCAGGTCTGATCGTTGAATTTGCGGGCTGGCACGGGCGGCGGCCAAAGTAATTGTTCCCAATGGAAGAAAGGAGACTTGGATGGATTTCTCGCTGAGTGAGGAGCAGCAGATGCTGGTCGACAGCGCTCGTGCTTTTACCGAAAAGGAACTTTATCCTTACGAGGATGAAGTGGAATCAGCTGACCAGGTGCGCCCCGAACTTGCTCAGCAGATTCGTGAGCGAGCGCTTGCGCAAGGTTTCTATGCCCCCAACATGCCAGAGGAGCTTGGCGGTGGCGGTCTCGACTGTGTGTCGCTCTCCCTGGTCGAGCGCGAACTAGGGCGGGCTAACTTTGCGTTGCAGTATCTCGTTGGCCGACCCAGTAATATTCTTCAGGCCTGTGTGGGTGAGCAACGGGACCACTATCTTCTGCCGTGTATCCGGGGAGAAAAGACAGATTGTCTGGCGATGACAGAGCCCGGGGCTGGCTCAGATCTTCGCTCGATGCAGTGTCGGGCCGAGCGCGATGGTAATGATTACATCATCAACGGAACCAAGCACTTTATTAGCCACGCGGATATTGCAGATTTTGTGATTCTTTTTGCGGCGACTGGCGAAGAAGAGTCATCACGAGGCCCCCGGAAACTGATCAGTTCATTTTTGGTGGACAAAGGAACGCCTGGGTTCACCGTTCGCCAGGGATATCACAGTGTGTCTCATCGAGGTTATCACAACTGTATTTTGGAATTCGAAAACTGCCGGGTTGAGGCATCACAGATGCTGGGTGCCGAGCATCAGGGCTTCAATGTCGCTAACGAATGGCTGGGAGCTACCCGGTTGCAGGTTGCGGCGATGTGCCTCGGCCGCGCATACCGTGCGCTGGAACATGCGACCGACTGGGCCGCGGAGCGACAGCAATTCGGTCAGTTTATTGGCCGGTTTCAAGGCGTTGGCTTTAAACTGGCCGAGATGAAAATTCAGCTTGATGCGGCGGAACTACTCACCCTTAAAGCCGCCTGGAAAACCGATCAGGGCACGGCGACTGATACAGACTACGCCATGGCCAAATTACACGCTACCGAAATGCTTGCTTTTGTGGCTGACGAGGCAATCCAGATTCATGGCGGCATGGGCCTGATGGCGGATCTTCCGCTGGAGCGTATCTGGCGGGATGCGCGGGTTGAGCGGATCTGGGAGGGTACCAGCGAGATTCAACGGCACATCATTTCACGAGATATGCTGCGCCCCCGGTGGAACTGACCTTCCGGCCTTGTCCCTAAAACGTCTTTTCCAGCCGAGTAGTATCGCGGTGTTTGGTGGCCGCGAAGCACAGGAAGTGGTGCGACAGTGCCGACGGATGGAATTTTCTGGAGACATCTGGCCGGTACACCCCAACGCGACAGAAGTCGAGGGCTATCGTTGTTATAAAAGCGTGGATGAACTTCCCAGTGGTCCAGACGCGAGTTTTATCGGGGTAAACCGTCTTACCACGGTAGATATTGTTCGCAGTCTTTCACAGATAAATGCAGGGGGTGCAGTGTGTTATGCCTCCGGCTTCAGCGAGGTAGCAGATGGCGAGACTCTGAATGATGCCCTCCTCGACGGTGCAGGTGAGATGCCTATTCTGGGCCCCAACTGCTATGGGGTCATCAATTATTTAGATGGCGCACTATTGTGGCCGGATCAGCACGGAGGCCGGCGTGTAGACCGGGGGGTTGCTTTGCTCACCCAGAGCAGCAACATCGGCATCAATCTTACGATGCAGTCTAGAGCGTTACCGATCGCGTATCTCGTTGCATTGGGTAATCAGGCGCAGACGGATCTTGCGGGTGTCCTTGAAACCCTAGTTGAAGATGATCGGGTCACGGCGATCGGTCTGTATATCGAAGGCTTTCCGGATATTCAGGCGCTGGCAGAGGTGATGGATCGGGCGCGCGAACGGCGCCTGCCGATGGTGGCAGTCAAGTCGGGAGTCAGCGCACAAGGAGCCAGTATTACTCGCTCGCATACCGCATCCATGGCGGGGTCGGACGAGGCAGCCAGTGCACTTTTTGAAAGACTAGGTATCGCAAGAGTCCAGGACCTCGATACCCTGATTGAGAGTCTCAAACTTCTCCATGTACATGGACCGCTCAGAGGAAATCGGCTTTGTTCCATGAGTTGCTCAGGCGGAGAAGCATCTCTTATGGCTGACACTGCTTTGGGTCGGAATGTTGTCTTTCCAGAGTTGACCCCCGAGCAGTACGACTCTGTTACTAAAACGGTTCATGAGCTGGTGAGCGTCTCGAATCCACTTGATTACCATACCTTTGCATGGAATAAAGAAGAGGATCTTTTTGCAACCTATAGCGCCATGTTGGCTTGTGGGTTTGATCTGTCTATGCTGGTGCTGGACTTTCCTCGTGAAGATCGGTGCAACCTTGAGGCCTGGAATCCGGCGGTGAATGCCATTATCCGGGCGGTCGATAAAACTGGCGCCGCAACTGCAGTTGTCGCAAGTCTTCCTGAAAGTCTCCCGGAAGCGGTGGCGACGGATCTGATGGAAAACGGAATTGCACCCTTGTGCGGTATTCGCCAGGCACTGGACGCCGTCCAGGCGACCGCACAGATCGGAGCCGCCTGGCGGCGACCTGTTGGGGGGGCCACGTTGCCTGGTCCGACATCACCACTGACGCAATCTGTAGAAAGCCTTGATGAATGGCAAGCCAAGAGTGAGCTCGCGTCTGGTGGAGTCGATGTCCCCCACGGTGACCGGGTGGATTCTGCCGAAGCCCTAGAGAAAGCGGCCCAGTCATTAACCTATCCATTGGTGCTGAAGGCCTGCGATGCCAAGTTGGCACACAAGAGTGATGCTGGGGCAGTTATTATCGATATCTGTGGAATCGATGACCTTGTTACAGCAGGAAAAACACTTTTCGCACGTCATCCGCGTCTTCTCGTTGAGGAGATGGTGACCGATACCGTCTGCGAGTTGATTGTAGGTGTCCGTCAGGACCCGGTCATTGGTCCCTGGATGTTGATTGGCAGCGGTGGTGTTTATGCTGAACTACTGGCTGATCACAAGGTGGTATTGTTGCCAGTGCAAAATGATGATCTTGAGCAGTTAATCAATTCTCTCAAGATCAACCCGTTGCTGAAGGGCTACCGGGGAAGCGAACCCGGTGACGTGTCGGCACTGTTGGCGGGTTTACAGAGCCTGGCGAGATTTTCGTTGGAAAAGCGAGATACGCTAATGGAACTCGAGATCAATCCCTTGCTGGTGCGTCCCAAGGGGAAGGGTGTGTGTGCTGTTGACGCCGTGTTGCAATATGCGAGAGCATCGTAGGTTATGTCTTTATTGAGCGTAGATCCTGCCGCAGCATTGGCGATCAAACCCATTGATGCGTTGCTTGAGTTTTTGGGCGGCGGCACTGAGAAACTGTTGGATATTGGCTGTGGCGAGGGTATGCTGAGCGATACATTGTCGCAGCATGGCTACGCCGTCACCGGTATCGATCCTCTGGTGGGAAATGGATCGCCAGCATGGCGGGTGCGCGCAAGTGCTGGCGCAATTCCGCTTGCCAGCAACAGTTTTGATATCGCAGTGTTTCACTGGTCCTTGCACCATGTTCCTGAAGACCTGATGGGTGCAGCCCTCGAAGAGGCGCAACGGGTACTGAATGAAAATGGAAGGCTCTTTGTTATCGAGCCAGAGCCTGTGGGAAGCTGGCAGGAGGTCTCGCAGCCTTTTCATGATGAGACTGCGGTTCAGGCAAAAGCTGCTCAGGCAGTCGAAGAGGTGATAAAGGCTAGGCCCTCTCAAAGACGACGACAGTATTATCTCAGCGAAGATTTCTACGATAGTTTTGATGGTTTCGTTGATTCGATGATGTCGCATGCCTACAACCGCTATACGGAAGACCAGATTCGTCAGCAGAGTGTGCGTGAATCGTTTGAATCCTGCCGTGAAGACGATACTTATCGCCTTTGCCATCGTATCCGAATGGAGGAGATATGCTGGAACACAATCGTTCAAGCTTAAGAGAGCCAGTTGCTTATGGCTAACCGGAGTGTGGTCACTGATCGACGGGGAACCGTTCTTCAGGTAACTTTAGATCGACCAAAGGCAAATGCCATTGACGTCGCGACAAGTCGCGAACTGGGAGAGGTGTTTGCCAGATTCCGAGATGATCCTGAGCTACGGATTGCCATTATCACGGGCGCTGGCGACAAGTTCTTCTGCCCGGGCTGGGATCTCAAGGCGGCGGCTGAGGGAGAAGCAGTCGATAGCGACTACGGTGTGGGGGGTTTTGGCGGTCTACAGGAATTGCCCAATCTCAATAAACCGGTGATCGCGGCGGTGAACGGGATCTGCTGTGGCGGCGGGTTGGAGTGGGCTTTGTCTGCTGACATTATCCTCGCTGCAGAGCATGCGACATTTGCTCTGCCCGAAATTAATTCAGGAACGATTGCGGATGCGGCGACCCTGAAACTTCCCAAACGCATCCCATGGCACATTGCGATGGAATTGCTGTTTACTGGAAGGTGGATGGATGCAGCCGAAGCGCATCGATGGGGTCTCGTTAACGAGGTTATATCACCCGAGCAGTTGCTTGAGCGAGCCCACGAACTCGCCGCGACCTTGGCCGAAGGGCCGCCGCTGGTGTTTGCGGCAATCAAGGAAGTCTCAAGAGCCGCGGAGAATATGCGTTTTCAGGATGCGCTCGACAGCATTACCGGCCGGCAGTTTCCGACAATCGATAAGTTGTACTCTAGCGAAGATCAGCTTGAGGGCGCCAAGGCGTTTGCGGAAAAACGAAAACCGCAATGGAAAGGCCGTTAACCTCACCTGGTGGAACGTTTTATACCCGTATAACGCTTTTCTTTCTATTTTTTTGTTAAGGGTTCGGGAATTTCGATATCATCCGGCTGTTTATCTTTAATTTACTCTTGGTCTCATAAGTTGAAGAAATGATGGAAGACTGGTCTGTTGTCCATAAGGTGTCGCTCCTGGGTTTTTTCGGCGCCCTGGTTTTTGGTCTCGTTGCTAACAAGACTCATTTTTGCATAATGGGATCGATCAGCGACTGGGTCAATATGGGATCGCGTGTGCGGTTTCGTGCCTGGATGCTTTCTATTGGTATCGCTATCCTTGGCTCTCAGGCAATGGTTCAACTGGGATGGGTCGATCTCGATGCGACCATGTATCGCGGTGCTAGTTTTGGCTTTGCAGGTTTCCTGATCGGTGGGCTGCTTTTTGGGATAGGGATGACGTTCGGCGCGGGTTGTGGTCAGCGGACGTTGGTGCGCGTTGGCGGAGGAAATCTCAAATCGTTGGTTGTGTTGATTGTCATGGCGATCACTGCCTATACAACCTTGCGCGGGCTACTGGCGCCTGTGCGTATCGATGTCTTCGGACCCCTGTCCGTAGATTTGGAAACACAAGGAATCGCCAATCAGGGCATTGAGACCATTCTTGCGCATTTGGTGGGCGCATCCGGGCAGTGGATGCCAATTGCCGTGACGCTTGTAATGGGTACCGGAACCGTTTGGTATGCGGTCAAGGATAAGGATTTTCGCGCCAGTGGGGATAACCTTCTGGCGGGTATTACGATTGGGGTGCTGGTGGTGGGCGCCTGGTACGTGACTGGCGTTATCGGCAATGATGACTTTGAGCCCGTCCCCGTTGAGGCTCTGACCTTCATCGCCCCTACGGGGAACTCGGTGAACTACCTGATGACTTGGACAGGTGCCGAAATTAATTTTGGAATCGCGGTGGTATTCGGCATGATCGTCGGCTCCTTCCTTTATGCGGTGTCTACCGGAAACTTTCGTGTCGAAGCCTTTGTCAATCGGGCTGATATGCGCAATCACTTGATCGGGGGCGTTCTTATGGGATTTGGAGGTGTACTGTCTTTTGGCTGCACCATTGGGCAGGGGGTATCCGGTATGTCGACCCTGGCCCTGGGTTCGCTGGTGACCTTGCTGTCGATTATGCTTGGATCCGCGCTGACCATGAAAATCCAGTACTACATGTTGGACGATGGCTTTTGGAGTTCTTTGCGACAGTCGCTTGCCGACCTTCGACTCATTCCCGCACCGAAGTAATTCCCAAAAGCAGTCCTTGTTCCCTGCTCAGTCAATGGGGGAGCGGGTATAATGCGCACGCTTTCGGGCCGTTAGCTCAGT
>DPVA01000103.1 GCA_003529705.1 Gammaproteobacteria bacterium
GGCTGGTGGTTCTGGGATCCGGTCGAAAATGCTTCTTTTATGCCGTGGTTGGTCGGGACCGCGCTAATTCATTCGCTCGCTGCAACAGAGAAACGCGGGGTCTTTAAGGCCTGGACGGTACTGCTCGCGGTGTTTGCGTTTTCACTTTCGCTGCTGGGCACCTTCCTTGTTCGCTCAGGTGTCCTCACTTCGGTACACGCCTTTGCCACCGATCCCACCCGCGGGCTTTTTATCCTGATCTTTTTGGCTGTAGTGATCGGAGGATCTCTGGTGCTTTATGCCTGGCGCGCGCCGGCGGTCAGAAGTAGTGGTGGTTTCAACCTGGTCTCCAGAGAGGCCGGACTCTTACTGAATAACGTCCTACTGGTGGTCGCCGCAGCAACTGTGCTCCTTGGGACCTTGTACCCCCTGGTGATCGACGCGCTAGGGCTGGGAAAAATTTCGGTTGGTCCTCCTTATTTCGATGCGGTGTTTATCCCCTTAACAGCGCCCCTGGCGGTTCTGGTCGGCGTTGGATCGATGCTGAGGTGGAAAAAAGATCGACTGGGAAGAGTGATCCGTCCACTCGGCCTGCCACTTGCCCTTGCAGTAGTAATTGGCCTGCTCTGGCCAGTTTCTTTTGATGGCTTTCGATGGACTGCGGTGTTAGGCGGAATACTGGGACTTTGGACCATTTTCGCGGCGTTAACCGGACTCTGGGAACGAACCCGGCCGGGTCAACGATGGCGGAGTCTTTCGCAAACTCCTCGGGTGGTCTTCGGTATGAGTCTTGCGCATATCGGACTCGGGGTCTTCGTTATTGGCATCACCTTCACTTCAACCTATTCAATCGAAAAAGATTTGAGAATGGCGCCGGGAGACACCTACGCGATAGGCGATTACACATTCCGCTTTGACGGCATCGATCAACAGCGGGGGCCGAACTATTTATCTGATACCGGAACTGTTACTGTACTTCGAGATAACCTGCCCGAGGCCGTTTTGAATCCCGAAAAAAGAGTCTATCTGGTCCAGCAGATGCCGATGACAGAGGCGGCTATTGATGCGGGCTTAACGCGGGATCTCTACGTTGCCCTTGGGGAACCGCTCAACGAAAGGGGCAGTTGGGCGGTACGGGTCTACCTCAAACCCTACGTACGCTGGATCTGGCTCGGTGCCCTGATCATGGTGTTTGGCGGACTGCTCTCCGCTTCCGACAGGCGCTACCGGAAGCTCGCCCGTGAGGGGGTTGCGCGGCCTGTTGCCAACTCTTCTCATGCGACTTCCTAGGGTGCTGTCTGTTGTCAGGCCATGGCACGCCCTGGCGGGAGCTATTCTGGTATTCGGCCTGCCTCCTGCCTCTGCAGTAATTGAAACCTATGAGTTCTCCGAGCCAATCTACGAGTCCCGTTACCAGGACATGATTGCGCAGCTTCGCTGTCTTGTCTGTCAGAACCAGAATCTGGCCGACTCCAATGCGGACCTGGCAAAAGATCTGCGCGCCCGCACCTACGAAATGATCAACGCGGGCGCCACCGATCAACAGATTGTTGACTTCATGATCGCACGTTACGGAGATTTCGTTCTGTATCGGCCACCTCTGCGTCTGCGCACAGCGCTTCTGTGGCTCGGTCCATTTGCGATTCTGCTGATCGCCCTGGGTATCTTTTTCTTCACGATCCGAAAGAGCCAGACTCCGCAACCGATGACCGGAGCGGAACGAAAAGATGCCGCACGTCTTCTCGACAAGAACTCATAGATGCCGATTCTGCTCTGGTTGATCGCTTCTGTGTTGGCGATGGCCGCGCTGGGTTTCGTAGTGCCCGCGCTGCTCCGAAATTCAAAGGATCGGGCTGTCGAGCAAAGTCAGGTGAATATCACAATCGCGCGAGAACGTGAACAGGAACTGCGCACGGAACTCGAAGCAGGTGCTTTGAGCGACGCCGAGTTTGACGCCGCCCGAGCAGATCTTGAACAGGGACTTGCGATTGACATCGCAGGCGGACCCGACAGAATCGATCACGATACAACTTCTCCCGCTCTGGCTGTGACGGTTAGCGCCCTTCTTCCCGTCGCCGCCCTAGGACTTTATCTGTTTCTAGGCTCGCCAGCTGCTGTCAACAACCCTCACTCGAACGCTTCCACGGAAAATACCGGGCAAGCCCAGCAGCGCGATGTCGATACCATGCTCGCGCAGCTTAAGGTGCGGCTCGCGGATGAGCCTGCCGACGTTCAGGGGTGGACTCTGCTGGCGAATGCCCTCATGAGTACCGGTCAATACACCGAGGCCGTTCCTGCCTACCGTCGACTGGTTGAACTTCAGCCTGGCAATGCCGAACGGCTGGTGCGCCTGGCCGACGCAATTGCCATGACGAATAATGGTGTTCTGGCCGGCGAACCCGAAGAATTGGTCCGTCGGGCGTTAACGCTCTCGCCGATGCATCCTCAGGGTCTCTGGCTTGCGGGCATTGCTGCCGAACAACGCGGGGTTTACACCGAGGCGCTTGAGATTTTCAACCGGCTGCTCCCGCTGGTCAGCGACCAGCCCGGAGTGTTGACAGAGGTGCGCGCGCTTGTGGCGAGAGTCACGGCCGCGCTTGAAGGTAAACCTCCAACCCAAATTGATGCATTGCGGATCCTCATTAGCGTTGACCCAACTCTAGTGTCCGCGATCACGTCCGACGACACGTTATTTGTTTATGCCCGAGTTCCAAACGGACCACCAATGCCCGTTGCGGTCAGGAAACTTCAGGCAGAACCCCTGCCCCGGGAGGTCATTCTGAGCGACCAAGATCTCATGCTGCCCGGTGCCGGCCTCGGCAGTCACGCCGAACTTCAGATCGGGGCCCATATCTCCCGCTCGGGAACGGTCCAAAAGGCACCGGGAGATCTTCTAGGGTCAAGCGAACCGTTTAACCCTGGCAGGGCTTCTCAAATCAATGTGGTCATTGCGCAGGTGATCAAGGGATAAAGTTTTATCCCAACCTAAAAGGGCTAATTACGGAAGGATTGCGTCCCAGTTGAAATTCTTGAAGTAGTGCAGAGATTTGGAATTGCACTGGCGCTGTAGGTCAGAGCCCGGCATCACGCAGGTCGCACATCGGTAGCGTTCGCGCAGGGCATTTCCTGCCGTTGTCTCCTCGATACAAATTGTTGCAATGCCTGCCACCTGACCCCCCTGACGTTCTACCAGTTCTATTGCGGCACCCATGGTACCGCCGGTTTCCACCCATTGATCGACCAGCAGCACCCGTGTTGCCCTCCGGAACGCAGGTTTGCGAAGCTCCATGTACTGGGTCCGCTCGGTGTAATTCACAAAAGAAACCTGGTCCACAGGGACCGGGAGCTTGCCTGCCTTGCGGACACTGAGAAAACCGGTACCGAGGCGCTCGGCCATCGCAGCGCCGAGTATGTAGCCCGCCGCATCAATTCCGGCAACGACGTCAACCGTTGTTGAGGCGAAGGGCTCGCACAGGGCGTCCAGCATGGCGTGGAATGCTCTCGCATTCACGTAGGCCGAGGATGGATCCAGCCAGGCCATCTTTGGATCCTTGACGTTTGGTGCCATGTGCCTGAGATACCAGGGATCTTCTTCAACTTTTTCGAGCGCGTTTTCTTGCTTGTGGTTTCCCTGCACAGCGAATCTCCGGGTCTTTTTAAGGAGTTGCCGAAGGCGATGCGGATCGAGGTTGTAAAAGTCTTCAGGGTAATTGATCCCGGTGGCGACCAAAAAGGCGTCTGCGTGAGCCATATAATCGCCGACATTTTCCGGGGTAATCCCAGAGGCGATGGCGAGGGGGTGCTCGGCCGCTCCTTGGCGAAAGTCATCAATTTTCTGGAGTTCTGCACAGTGGCCGGTAGCGATACCAGAAGTCGTTACCACGTCCATATACTTAGACGCGATACCGGCAGCTTCGCGATATTTTTCCGGCTCAACCGTACGCTGCTTCTTGAATGCGGTGCCGCCAAAGTAAAGGCCCTCCCAGGCAACGGAGGCTCTGATCTTTGATATGGACTGGGCGTATGTTTGTTTTGCCGCCCGCTCGTCGATCCGGGCGTCATCCGCCCAGTAGGCGTCCACGGTCGTCCCGGTTTCCGCTAACGTGCTCAGAATCGGAAAGGCCGTCTCGCCACTCACTCCGAGGAAATTAACCCCCAGCCAAAGGTCGGGATATGCGCTACGGCAGTCCTCAATAATGGGTAAAAACCGGTCGACATCGAAATCATGGTTGATCAAAAAAGCCCCGGGCGCACCGCACTCTATTACGGTGGCAAGATTTTTCTTCGCCTGCAGAGCATCCAGAACATGAATTACTGGGAGAACTACTGGCCCCATAGATTTGAAATATTTACGAAATTCGCCTCGATACATTGCCTGATCTCCGTACTTGAAATGGGGGATCATTAACCCTCTCGCTACAAGGGCCAACCGACTCTAATCCTCTTGCGACTTAAATATAAACCGAGGCGGTGCCAGCGGTGATAATCTCTAGCTTTACGGCCCTTTATGCCGGATCAGTAGAAACAGTTTCGAGCCGTGAAACTGTCTTACCAAACTCACCCTCGGAGGAGACTCGATGACGGATATTAAAAAGCACAAAGATCGCTCAGTTGCGCAAACGGCTCAGCCGGACGCAGGCCGACGCAAAATTATTAAGGGCGCGGGCGCCATAACGGCCGCGAGCGCACTTAGCGTCCCGATGATTCTCGTGCCGCCGCGCGCTAACGCCGCGACCGAACTCAACATGATCGCCTGGTATGGACACGGCGAGCCCGACATGGTCGAAGAATTTGAGGCCATGCACAACGTCAAGATCAAAGCCAAATACTACGCTGGCGGCGATAACATGCTTGCATTGATCTCACAGTCGCCTCCCGGAACCTATGATCTCATCCTTTCCGATGGAGAGTTCGTCAAATTACTCAAGGAAGCCGGCTATATCGATCCGATGGATCCCAATGAGTACAACATGGGTGATCTTTATGACGAATATTCGCACTTTGACGCTCATTGGATGGGTGACACGCTTTATTCGGTCATCGTACGCTTTGGATATCTCGGCGTATCCTTTAATACCGATATCATCAGCCACGAAGAAGCGTCCGACTACAACATTCTCTGGGATTCGAAACTTAAGGGAAAGGTCGGTCACTTCGACTGGCATCTGCCGAACCTCGGCTGTCTCAGCCTACGCGACGGGAACGACAAGCCGTCGCCTTTCGATATCAGCTCAGCCGAATGGTCGAAACTTCAGGAAACCACGCTATCCCTCAAACCGCAAGTGGGCGGATATTTTGACTATGGCGGCACTTTTGCTTCACTAAAAAACGGTGAAATCTACGCGATGTGTGGAATCGGCGACTGGATCACTGGAGTCGTCCGCAAAGACGGATCGCCCGTTGATTCGGTAATCCCCAAACAGGGCGGCATCCAATGGACCGAGTCCTACTCTATCGGCAAGGGCTCCAAGAAACAGGATCTCGCTAAGGAGTTTATCCGTTACATTACGTCGCCAAAGGGCCAAGTGCGGTCAATTCAGATGGCGGCCTACCCCGGCATGTCTCCATATAAATCCGGCTGGAAGGCGATCAATGAGGCCAACCCGGAAGAAGCCAAGCGCCAGCGCATGACTTTCGATGGACCTAACTGCATCGATGATCTTCGCGAAGGACGGATTCACTTCAGGCAGACGCCGGTTCGGCAGTCTCTTGAGGACTGGAATGACTTCTGGTCAGAATACAAGAACGCATGATGCGCTGAGCACTGCAACCGGCCCTTCGGGGCCGGTTTTTCTTTTCCTGCCTGAATAGCGCACCTGCAGAAGACCACTCCCTTGATCTGGATCCAGAAAACTTCATCTGCCCCTGTGATGAAACAGCGCCGGCAGGTGACTCTGTACGGGCTGACCTGGTCAATGCCGATCGTGGTCTGGCAATTAATCTTTTTCGTTTTTCCTCTTATTTTCCTCTTGTTGATCAGTTTCTGGTTGGTCAAGAACTACCGGATGGTTCCTGGGTTTGACACGGTCAACTGGGTCAAAATGTTTTCCAAGGGTTACTTCTGGGACGCGTACTGGCGGACGCTTGGGTATGCCGGGGTTGCCACAATCGTCACCAGCATTCTTGCGTTTCCCTGCGCCTTTGCACTCGCCTTCAAGGTATCACCCAAGGTTCGCCGATGGGCTCTCTTTTTTCTGATCGTGCCATTTTTTACCAGTTATCTGGTGCGCACATATTCCTGGCAAATCTTCCTCAATGACAACGGCATCTTTAATACATTGTTTGCGCTTATCGGATTGGGTCCATTTCAGTTATTGAATAACTTCTTCGGTACGCTGGTCGGGTATCTTACGTTATGCCTACCTCTCGTCGTGGTGCTGCAGTTAATCTCGCTTGCCAATGTCGATCGAACACTGGTTGAGGCCGCGCATAACCTCGGATGCGGACGCTTACGGACGGTTTTTCAAGTGATCGTTCCGCTCGCCAAGATCGGGATCATTCTCGGCGCCGTGTTCACATTTATCCTGGCCTTTGGGGACTTTGTCAGCCCCTACTACCTTGGCGGCTCAAAACCACCG
Source organism: Gammaproteobacteria bacterium (assembly GCA_003529705.1). Lineage (GTDB taxonomy): Bacteria > Pseudomonadota > Gammaproteobacteria > Arenicellales > UBA868 > UBA868. Next base: position 6,558 of record DPVA01000103.1, read on the forward strand.
ACACTTAGTATTTTGATTATCGATACAACCAAGTCGGGGCAGCAGTGGCCCCGTGCCGCGGTTGTCGCGGTTGTAATGATTCTCACCCTGCTCACCATCATGTTCGCCGCGGTTGGGGCCGCCTATCGGAAACGTACATGAGCATGCGCCCACCCAGACATTTCCTCCTCCGCGGTTATGTGGTGCTGGTATTCATTTTTGTCTTCACACCCATCCTGACCAGTTTCATCTTCTCGGTAAATTCCGACCGTTTTCCAACTATCCCGTTGGGGCACTTCACCACCCATTGGTATGAGACAATTTTCGCGGACCCGGATGTATGGGATGCATTTCGCATCAGTGGAATTGTTTCGATCAGTGTCGCTATCCTGGCGACCTTTATCGGATTTTGCACCGCTTATACGGATTATCGTTATAACTTCACAGGAAAGGCGCTTTATCTCTCTCTTGCACTGCTACCCCCGACTATCCCGCTAGTGATCATGGGTTTGGCGATGCTCGCGCTTCTCGCTCGGATCAATATGTCCGGGGAAATCTACTCAATCGTTGTCAGCCACGTTGTACTCTGCTCGCCCTTCGCGATGGCGGTAATCCGGATGCGTCTCGCCCAGATTGATCCGGATCTGGAGTCTGCAGCATGGAATCTCGGGGCATCCAACTGGAGGGCTATGGGTGAAGTGATCGTGCCCTTTTGCAGGCCCGCAATCGCGTCTGCGTTCTTACTCACCGCAGCCGTCTCCTTTGATGAGTTTGCTGTTGCGTGGTTCGTGTCCGGTCTGAACAAGACTGTTCCAGTTATTATTCTCGAAATTCTGCAGGGCAATACGGACCCCCAGATTAATGCGATTGGCTCAATCGTCTTTATCACGTCAATGACACTCGTGATCCTTGCCCAATTGATCCTGATGCGAAAGACCATCAACCAAACCGCCGCTGGAATCTGATCATGAGCGCTACCAACGCACCCCGTCCTCTGGTCTCGTTCGATGCCGTCTCCAAACGCTATGGCTCGGTGATTGCGGTGCACACGATGAATCTCGAAATTTACGAAGGTGAATTCCTCGCTATTATGGGGCCGTCCGGATGCGGCAAAACGACTTCCTTGCGAATGCTGGCAGGACTTGAAGAACCCAGCGAAGGAGAGATTCAGTTGGATGGCCAACGCATCAACGAGATCAGCAGTGTGGAAAGAGATACACCGATGGTCTGGCAGAGCCTCGCGCTTTTTCCATTTTTAAACGTACAGAAAAACGTCGAGTTTGGTTTAAAGATGCGCGCCATCCCGACTGAGGAGCGTCAACAGCGTGCACGCAGATGGCTTGAGCGCCTGGAGATCCTAGAGCTGGCAGATCGCGACATCAGTCAGCTTTCAGGCGGCCAGAAACAGCGTGTCGCACTCGCCCGTTCCCTCGTGACTGAGCCACGTATCCTGCTGCTGGATGAACCCTTGAGCGCCCTTGACGCCAACCTGGTTGTCCGGATGCAGGGTGTCCTGTCGCGTCTTCAAAAAGAACTTGGTATCACCTTCGTTTATGTCACCCACAGTCAGTCAGAAGCCTTTGCCATGTCTGACCGGGTGGTCATCATGAGCCAGGGGCGGATCGAACAGATCGGCTCTCCCAAAGCGATCTACCGTAGCCCCGCTTCTCGTTTTGTTGCTGACTTTGTCGGTGCGAACAACATCCTATCGGGTTCTGTCACCGGTACGGGTGACGCACTCGGTATCAGTACAGCCGTTGGCCACTTCCTTTGTAACCCAAGTGCCGCAGTCGATTACAGCGAGGCAGATAACCTCGACATGGTGATCAGCGCCGATCTCGTCCAGATATCGATGGAGAACCCCACGCTGCAGAATAGCCTTCGCTGCCGCTTCATCAGCGAGGAATTCGTCGGCTCCATCGTGACGATATTCGCCGAACTCGAGGATGGCTCTGACTTTAAAGTGCAGGCGCGCCAGCGTGATCTTGCTAATATGGCGTTGGAGGAGGGGGCGACTTTCTTCGCCTCGTGGAATGCATCAGACGCTCACCTGATCAGCCCAAATAAGGCCTAGCATGCTCGACCTCATCATTCGCAACGCACGCATCGTCGGTCAAAAAGAGGTGTTAGATATCGGTTGCCTGGACGGCCAGATCGCCGAGCGGGCCTACAATCTTGATGCGCCCACCCGTGAGGAGATTGATGCCGGCGGACATCTTGTGTCGCCGCCTTTTGTCGACAGTCACTTCCATATGGACTCTACCCTCACCTACGGCCAGCCCCGATATAACGAAAGCGGAACGCTCTATGAAGGCATCAGCCTTTGGGGTGAAATCAAGCCCGGACTAACCATTGAGGATGTCGAACGGCGTGCGCTACTGCTCTGTCGTTGGGCAATCGCGAGAGGGAGCCTGGCGATTCGGTCTCACGTCGACATCGGCGATCCCGCACTGACCGCGGTTCATGCCCTGCTGGAGGTGCGAAAGAAGGTCAGCCCCTGGCTGGACTTGCAGCTCGTGGCCTTCCCGCAGGATGGGTACTTCAGAGATCCGAACGCGGAGGCATTGCTGGCCAAGGCGCTGGAGTTGGGTGTGGATGTTGTTGGCGGCATTCCTCATTTTGAACGTACCTATGACGATGGGCGCCGATCTGTTGAGGCGCTTTGTCGGATTGCGGCAGAGCGTGGCTTAATGGTGGATATGCATTGTGACGAGTCCGACGACCCTGGCTCACATCATATTGAAACCCTAATCTCAATGACCGCCGAACTCGGAATGCAAGGCCGTGTCACGGGGTCACATCTGACCTCAATGCATTCCATGGACAACACTCTCGCCGACAAACTACTTGGTCTGATGCGTGAGAACGACGTGAATGCCATCGCCTGTCCGCTGATCAATATCACCCTTCAGGGACGCAAGGACACTTATCCCAAACGCCGTGGCTTAACACGAATCAAGGAAATGATGCAGCGTGGGATCAATTATTCCATGGCGCACGACTGTGTGATGGACCCTTGGTACGCTGGAGGCAGTCACGATATGCTTGAGGTAGCACATATGGGCCTGCATGTAGCCCAGATGACCGGTACGGAGGAAACAGCAGATGTTTTCAACGCCATCACGATCAACCCAGCACAGACTCTGCAGCTTCAGGGATACGGCCTGGAGGTGGGATGCAACGCCGATATGGTCGTTTTGCAGGCAAAGGATCCTACTGAAGCGATCCGGCTGAGAGCTGCCCGGCTTTTTGTTATTCGTCGGGGCAGTGTCGTCAGCAGAACTTCGCCGATCGTCAGCGAAGTCAGTTTTATGGGAGAGGATGCTCTGACGAGCTTCTCAGTCAGCGAACTGCACTAAGGTGCAGGAATCGGCTTCTCACACCTTACCTGCCTCGCAAAAGCGTGCAATCGCCCGCTCCAGACGATCAATCCCTTCGGTGATATCTTCCTGGGGAATAATTAGTGAAGGCGCCATACGGAGCACGTTCGTGCCTGCCACAAGAATGAATACTCCTTCATCCTGCGCCGCTTGCATGAGACCACGGGCTTTCTCCTGCCATGGCGCATTGAGCAAACAGCCAATCAGGAGTCCCATCCCTCGAATCTCTCCGAAGAGACCGTACTTATCTCCCAAAGTTCGGAGGGCTTTCTCAAACTGCTGTCGCCGCTCACAGACTCCCTCAAGCACAGCATCGCTGCTGACAATATCCAGCACGGCGTTCGCCACCGCACAGCCCATCGGATTACCGCCCCAGGTGCTGCCATGAGTGCCTATTTTCAAAGAATCAGCAACCTCAGCGCTGGATAAGGTCGCCGCTACCGGAAAACCCCCTCCGAGACCCTTGGCTGTCGTCAGAATATCAGGAACGATATCAAACGCCTGGTAAGCATAAAGTGTACCTACCCGCCCAACCCCAGTCTGAACCTCATCGAGGATCATCAAAGAATTGTGTTTGTCACAAAGCCTTCGGATCGTCTCCAGAAACTCCTTGTCGGCGGCAATCACACCGCCCTCTCCCTGCACCGGCTCCACGATCACAGCGCACACGTCTTCGTCAAAAGCCCCGTCGAGTGCCTCAATGTCGTTAAACGGAAGATGCTCTATCGCTCCTGGCAACGGCCCAAAACCCTCACGGTAACTCGCCTGGCCCCCAGCCGTCACAGTAAACAGTGTCCGACCGTGGAATGCGTTATCGAAGGCTAGGATCCGGTCTTTTTCCTTTCCGTAGTGATCAAATGCATAACGGCGAGCGAGTTTTAGCGCCGCTTCATTGGCTTCCGCACCAGAATTACTGAAAAAGGCCCTGTCCGCAAAAGTCAGTTCAACGAGCCGTCGAGCGAGCTTCAGGGAAGGCTCCGTCGCAAGTACGTTGGAAGTGTGCCAAAGACGTTCAGCTTGATCAGTCAGCGCCGCCACCAGATCGGGATGGGCATGACCAAGAACGTTAACGGCAATTCCACCGCCGAAATCGATATACTCCCGTCCTTCCTGGTCCCACATCCGGGAGCCGGAGCCGCGGACCGGAATCATGGCGGCCGGAGCGTAGTTCGGCATCATGTAATTGTCGTACCACTCACGCTGTACTGTTGGCATCGTCTCGTTCAAACCTTTCAAGGATAGGCGAAAACCGAGTTTAGCCATCTTCAATAAAAATAACATCTGCGATCACTCGACCTTGCGGATTGGGATTGCTACAGTGCGCTGCTCAACTGAGAATTATTCCCATGAAAGACTCACAAAATTCTAAAGTTTCCGCCGACGCTACCCGGGCCATCACCAAAGGCCGTACCTCAGCTGAACATCATGGTGCAGTCAATACACCGGTATATCACGCCTCAACGATTCTGCATCCGGATGTGGAATCTTTTGAGCATCGTCACGACCCGAGCACGGACCGGCGCAAAGTCATTTATGGATTACTAGGCACCCCGACAACTTTCGACCTTGAGGAAGTACTTGCGGACCTTGAAGGGGGTCATGATTCTGTGCTCGTTCCGTCGGGACTCGCAGCCATCAGCGTGGCGTTGCTCTCATTTTTGCGTCCAGGAGACCACGCCCTGGTTGCAGATACGGTATATCCCCCGACAAGATCTTTTTGTGACCAATACCTCGCGGGTTTGGATATCGCGGTTGACTATTATGATCCACTTGCGGGAGCCAGTATTGAATCCCTGATTCAACCAGCTACTCGAGTAATTTTTATGGAGTCTCCAGGATCATTCACCTTTGAGGTCCAGGATGTTCCAGCTATCACGGAAGTGGCCCGTAAACATGGCATAACTACGATCCTGGATAACACCTGGAGTACGCCGCTATTTTTCAAATCGTTCAGTCACGGGGTCGATGTCTCCGTGCACGCTGCGACGAAGTATCTCTCTGGGCATAGCGACGTTGTAATGGGCGCTGTGATCTGTGCCGAGCATGCCTGGGAACCGGTTAAACGTACGCACCGGCATCTTGGACAGTGCGTTGGTCCGGATGACGCCTATCTCACCTTACGCAGTGTTCGAAATCTTTCTACGCGGCTCAACGCTCACCACAAGCAAGGACTGGACTTAGCCGAATGGCTTTCGCACCGGGATGAAGTCGCCTTGGTGTTGCATCCGGGCCTGGCCGACCACGCTGGGCATGCGATCTGGAAGAGGGATTTCCAAGGCGCATCGGGCTTATTCAGTATCGTACTGCATCCAAAATCCCGCGACGCCGTTCTTGCTATGGTAAACGGTATGACACTTTTCAGAATCGGGGCGAGTTGGGGAGGGTTTGAGAGCTTGATGATCCCGGTGTACCCGGAGCAATACCGTACCGCAACGAGCTGGGATACGACTGGGGCGACCTTGCGTATCCATGCAGGCCTTGAAAATATCCGTGACCTGATAGCTGACCTGGAGGAAGGATTTAGCAGGCTAAACCAGACCCTCCACGACGAATAATTTTCCGGGAGATCCGCAATGACGCTCGATGCCAAGCTCCGAACTGAGTGCGAGGAATTTATCGGTGAATTCGGATCGCTGTTGCTCTCAACCTTGAATCCGGACGGTTCGCCCGATCTCAGCTATACACCGTTTGTTGATCATGAGGGGCGGTTCCTCATCCTGACGAGTCATCTCTCTGCCCATACCGGGAACCTGATCAATGACGCGCGGGCGACGATACTCTTCATCGAAGATGAAGGCGTTTGCGAACAAATCTATGCACGGCGCCGTTTACGCTTTCAATGTGAGGCGCAACGCCTTGCCAAAGAGGCTCAGAACTGGAACCCGTTGATCGACCTCTTTGCAGAACGCTTCGGCGGGATTATTGATACTTTGCGCATGCTGCCAGACTTTGAACTCTTCGCACTCAAACCGTTGGGTGGTCAATGGGTAAAAGGCTTTGGCAAGGCCTTCAACTTTGACGGCCGAATTCAGGGAGACGCTATCCATTTGAACCCAGGAAAAGATCGAGTTCAGGGTCGATAACGCCCGCTGTGACGCTTTTTACCTGGTCTTTCAGTGCGGGTGCTCACTTCCGCCCCGCTCGCATTTTGCAGAAGCCCTGCACTTTCCGGTCCGCTCAGTTCTATGTACTCCCCGGCAGGATGCTGGCGCCCCAATCGAAACGGACCATAACGTACCCGAATCAGTCGACTGACAGTACAGTCTATGCTCTCCCACATGCGGCGCACTTCGCGATTGCGACCCTCTTTTAGGATCACGCGGAACCAACGATTAACACCTGACCCCCTGCCGGCCGTAACCGACTCAAAGCAGCATAACTGCCCGGCCAGCCTGACGCCGGCCGTCAGACGTTCGAGTTCCCGTTCGCCCGGATTCCCTCGGACCCGACAACGATACTCCCGCTCAATTCCGGTCGAGGGATGCATCAGTCGGTGGGCGAGCTCGCCGTCCGTTGTAAAAACGAGGAGGCCTGAAGTATTGAGATCAAGTCGCCCAACCGATACCCAACGACGGCTGCGGAGGCGGGGCAAGCGGTCGAAGACCGTTGGGCGTCCCTTGGGATCATCCCGCGTGCAAATCTGCCCGACGGGTTTGTGATATAGCAAGATTCGTGCCGGAGCTAAGGGTGCTGAGGAAAAAACCACCGGGCGACCATCTATCGTCACCGAGCAGGATGCATCAATCTGTTGGCCAAGCTTGGCCGATCGACCTCTGACCTTTACCCGGCCCTCGCGAATCCAACCCTCGACCTCACGACGGGACCCAAGCCCTGCCCGAGCGAGAACTTTCTGAATACGTTCAGTCAAATTCAGAAGTCAACGCGGCCTTGGTGGTAGATTGCTCATCTGGGTCTTGAATCCCGGGGCTTTCACTTTCTACCCCCCCTCCGAGATACTCGCTTTGAGCCAGCGGCCCATCATGGCCCTCGGCCGCGGAATCTTCCCTCGCGACAACCCCCTCGTCAGACCCGCTCTCGACGGTTTCCTGTACCGCAGCTTCCGCAGAGACGGGGGCAAGCGACTCGGGCATCTCTATCCCCAGTTCGCGGGCAATGTCCCCAAGTTGCCTTTCGTCATCCAGCCCAGGCAGTTCTTTCAGTGATGTGAGGCCAAAATACTCCAAAAAGACCGGCGTGGTTACGAATAGCGCAGGATGTCCAGGTACTTCACGGCTACCCGACTGACGGATCCACTCGCGGTCCAGTAGAACCCGCATGATTTCAGGGGTGACCGTGACGCCCCGGATATCCTCAATATCACCTCGAGTGACCGGCTGCCGGTACGCAATAATGGCCAGAGTCTCCAACAGAGCCCGCGAATAACGCGGCGGGCGGCTCTCACGAAGCGCGCGCAATGCCGGTGCATGGGCGGCTTTGGTCTGGAAACGAAGCCCCCCGGCGACCTCGACGAGCTCAACTCCCCGGTGGGCATAGTCTGAGCGCAACTCGTCAAGCGCTGAGAGAATGAGCTCCTTATCTATCTTCTGGTCAAACAGAATTTGCAAATCCCGGACCGTCAACGGTCGCTCAGAGGAGAATAATGCAGCCTCAATCGCACTCGCGATGTGTCGTGACTCGCTCATGTCGACTTCACTTTAACGTGAATCTGGGAGAACGCTTCGTTCTGCGCTACGGTCAGGATGCCGTCTCTGACCAATTCTAGAATTGCAATAAAACTTACCACTAGCCCCTTACGCCCCTCTTCGCTCGTAAAAAAATCGCCCAACGCGACATATTCACCACTCCGAACTCGGTCGAGAATCTGCCCCATCCGCTCCCTCACCGAGAGGGTCTCGGGAACAATTTGCAGGTGCTGGCGTCTTGCCGCCGACAGCATCGCAGAACGCATCGCCGCAACCAGATCGTCCAGTTCAACCCGGGTCTCTATCTTCGGGGGGTCAGGATCCTCAACCCGTGCAAACACAAGATACAGGTCCCGCTCCAGACGCGGGCGGTTATCAAGATTTTCAGCTGCGCTTTTAAACCGCTCATATTCCTGAAGTCGTTTTATCAATGCCGCTCTGGGATCCTCTTCGTCATCATTCTCAGGATCTGGGCGAGGCAGTAGCATACGGGATTTGATCTCGGCCAGCATAGTAGCCATCACTAGATAGTCCGCCGCCAAGTCGAGTCGCATCCGCTGCATCAGATCTATATAGTGCACGTACTGTCGGGTGATATCGGCGATCGGCAGGTCGAGAATATCGATGTTCTGCTTGCGGATCAGATACAGCAGTAGGTCCAAAGGTCCCTCGAAACTCTCAAGAACCACCTCGAGCGCCTCCGGGGGAATGTACAGATCGGCCGGCCACTGCTCAAGCGCCTTTCCTGCAACCTTAGCCCGGGCGCCGCTCTGGAGGTCACCTCTGTCGCGAACCTGTACCGCGTCTTCACTCATGTATAGCGCATCCCTAGCGCAGCACGCATCTCATTCAGAGTCTCTTGAGCCACCACCCAGGCGGGGGTCCACCCGAGCTCGTTTACCTCCCACGTCTTTCCGGGGTCCTTTTCAAACGGTTCCACCCGTTCCCGGTGCAGCGTCTGTTCCTTTAGCAACGAGTCGAGCAGAGACCTTTTACAGTCAACGCACCCAATAGTAGTGCTCTTGCAGTCTTCCGCAAGCTCGTCATGTTTTTCCTGCGACATGTAAACCCGATGCAGGCCCCAGGCAAGGTCATCCATCGACGCTGACTCTTCACAATAGGTCGTGAGGGCATACCAGTCAGCGACGAAATAGAAACACTCAGATTCTTCGTGGCGTCGGACCCAATTCTTGAGTACCCCCTGATCATGGCCCAAATCAAGGCGGCCGGTAGGCCGCATGCCGGAAAGGATTCGCCGGGGCTCAGTGTTGGACGACATGGAAGAAATGAAACAGCACTGCGGGCATATGGGGAGGGTCCTGGCGGGTACTGCCAATGAAATGATACAGCAGGAATTTTAACTGATCCTCCCCATCACCTGAATGCCTATCCCGGCTTCAGGACGAAAATTCGATTACGCCCTCAGGCATTACTTCCTGGCATTGAGAGCGTTCCAGAAGGTGTGCAAGCTGCACACCCCCTGGCAGAGTCAAGTCTCCTTCGATCTCGAATAGCGGCTCCAGCACAAAGCGACGAAGGTGCATCCTCGGATGCGGTAAGGTCAGGCTGCTTGTCGTCATTGCGACCTCCCCATAGAGTAAAAGGTCGAGATCGATAGTTCTAGGCCCAAACTGCGCCTCAGAGCGGACCCGCCCCAGGGCAGACTCGATACCGAGGAGTGTTCGCAAGAGTGTTTCTGGGTCAAGGACAGTGACTATACGCGCCACCGCATTCAAGAAATCGGGCTGGTCGGTGATCCCTATCGGCGCTGTGCGATATAGCGAGGAAACTGCCTCCACATCAATATCCGGCTCCTGATTCAGGCAAAAAAGCGCGGAGCAGATAGCGGACTTGGGATCATTTAGATTACCGCCAAGTCCAACCCACGCTTGGACGGAGGCGGAACGCGCGCTCATTGCACATTCCCATCGACAGGTCGGGCCCGGCGTGAACGACGCCGACGTTTCCCGGGGGTCTTGCCCGGATCCAGGTCCTTGACCATTCTGCGCCGGTGGGTTTCATCGCACTCCTGAATCTCCGTCCACCACTGGGCAAGTTCCGGAGGAATCTCTCCGGCTTCAGAACGCAGCAGCAGAAAATCATAGGCCGCGCGAAATCGCCGATTCCCCAGTATCCGCTGTATCGTTCGTGGTCGTCGCGCCTCTAGACGGCTCTGCAATTCCCAGATCTCTACCACTACCGT
>DPVA01000202.1:0-4367 GCA_003529705.1 Gammaproteobacteria bacterium
TTTCTTGCTTCAAAGAGTTCTGCAACCCGTGGTAGGCCACCAGTAATGTCCCGGGTTTTGGAACTTTCCTGCGGAATACGCGCCAACACCTCCCCAACACCCACCTTCACTCCAACACTCACCACGATGGAAGCGCCCGGAGGCATCTGGTGCTGTGCCTTGACCTTGTTGCGGCCATCGACGAGCTCGACTGTCGGTTTGATATCCGAGGTCGCACCGCGCCGGCTCTTTGGATCCATAACAAGATAGGTGCTTGAGCCGGTCAGTTCATCAAGCTGTTCGTTCACGGAGACTCCTTCAACCAGATTCTCAAAACGGACCTTACCTGCCACCTCACTGATGATAGGGTGCGTGTGCGGATCCCAGGACGCGATAACCTGTCCGCTTTCCACCTGGTCAGAATCGCTTACGGTTAACTCTGCGCCGTAAGGAACACGGTGGCGCTCCCGGTCAATACCGTGTTGGTCGTGGATCACCAGTTCGCCGGATCGGGAAACAACGATATTACAGCCGTCTTCACGCTTGACCGCACGCACCCCCACCCAGGATACGGTGCCCTGATTCTTTACCTCAACACGGCTCGCCGCGGCGATCCGGGATGCGGCCCCACCGATGTGAAAGGTACGCATCGTCAACTGCGTGCCCGGCTCACCGATACTTTGTGCCGCCATTACGCCCACTGCCTCACCACGACTGACTAGGTGTCCCCGAGCAAGGTCGCGCCCATAACAGGTAGCGCAGATCCCATAACGCGTTTCGCAGGTAACCGCGGACCGGACTTTAAGGTGGTTCACGTTGCGCTCTTCCAAGAGATGCACTCCGGCTTCGTCAATCATCTGCCCCGCACTGAACAACTTCGATCCATCGATCGGACTGACCACGTCTTCAGAGACCGAGCGACCGAGGATACGATCTTTAAGCGGAATCACCACTTCGCCACCCTGAACGATTGCCTCACGCAGGATACCCTTCGTGGTCCCGCAATCTTGTTCAGTAACAACCAGATCCTGACAAACATCGACCAGCCGGCGGGTCAGATAACCGGAGTTCGCGGTCTTTAGGGCAGTATCCGCCAGACCCTTACGGGCGCCGTGGGTGGAGATAAAGTACTCGTTGACGTTTAGCCCCTCACGGAAGTTGGCGGTAATCGGGGTCTCGATGATGGATCCGTCCGGCTTGGCCATGAGACCGCGCATACCTGCTAGCTGGCGAATCTGTGCATGACTGCCTCGAGCACCGGAGTCGGCCATCATATAAATGGAGTTGAAGGACTCCTGCTCAACCTTTTCCCCTTCCGCATTGACTACTTGTTCAACACTGAGTTCATCCATCATCTCACCCGCAACCCGGTCGCTGGCATGAGTCCAGATGTCCACTACTTTGTTATAGCGTTCACCGTCGGTCAGCAATCCCTGGCCATGCTGCTCCTGAATGGCTTTAACCTCGACTTCCGCAGCATCCAACGTTGCTGTCTTGCTGTCGGGGACCACCATATCATCGACCCCAATCGATACGCCCGCCTTGGCCGCCATGGAAAACCCGGTGTACATTAACTTGTCGCAGAAGATCACTGTATCCTTAAGACCCACTCGGCGATAGGCCTCATTGATCGCCGAAGAGATCGCCCGCTTTTTCATCGTCTGGTTAACAAGTTCAAAAGGCAGGCCGTCCGGAAGAATCTCCGACAACAGTGCCCGACCCGCGGTGGTCTCAATAAGGTTGAATGTCTCCTGACGCTCGCCTTCATCGTTAAACTGCACTTCACGAATCCTTACTCTGACTTTGGCGTGCAAAGACAGCACACCTGCATCCCGCGCACGACGCACTTCTGAGACGTCTGCAAAGGCCTTACCCTCGCCCGGCTCATTGACCTTCTCGCGAGTCATGTAATAAAGCCCCAGCACGATATCCTGCGAAGGCACAATGATCGGCTCCCCATTAGATGGCGAGAGCACATTGTTGGATGACATCATTAGGGTGCGGGCTTCCAACTGCGCCTCAACAGAAAGAGGTACATGTACCGCCATCTGGTCTCCGTCGAAGTCCGCGTTGTAAGGGGTACAAACCAGCGGATGCAGCTGAATCGCTTTTCCCTCCACCAGTACCGGCTCGAATGCCTGGATACCCAGGCGATGCAGCGTCGGCGCCCGGTTCAGCAAGACGGGGTGCTCTCGGATCACTTCTTCCAAGATGTCCCAGACTTCAGGCTCTTCTATTTCCACCAACTTCTTGGCTTGCTTGATGGTGGTCGCCAGACCACGCAGTTCCAACTTGCTGTAGATAAATGGACGGAAGAGCTCCAGCGCCATCTTCTTAGGCAATCCGCACTGGTGCAGTTTCAGCGTAGGACCCACCACGATCACAGAACGTCCGCTGTAGTCCACCCGCTTGCCCAGAAGGTTTTGGCGGAAACGACCCTGTTTGCCTTTAATCATATCGGCGAGGGATTTCAACTGCCGACGGTTGGGTCCGGTGACCGCTTTGCCGCGGCGGCCGTTATCCAGAAGCGCATCTACCGATTCTTGCAGCATGCGCTTTTCGTTCCGGACGATAATATCCGGCGCGTTGAGATCTAGCAGTCGACGCAGGCGGTTGTTACGATTGATGACTCGGCGGTACAGATCATTCAGATCAGAGGTCGCAAAGCGACCGCCCTCAAGTGGCACCAATGGACGAAGATCAGGCGGCAGTACCGGCAACGCTTCCATGATCATCCACTCCGGCTTGTTGCCAGAGTGCAGAAAAGCTTCGACCACCTTGAGCCGCTTGGTCAATTTTTTCGTCTTGGTCTCCGAAGTGGATTCGGCAAGGTCCTCACGCAGTTGCGCCGAGAGCGACTTGAGGTCCATGCCCTTAAGAAGTTCTTTTACCGCTTCCGCACCCATGCCGGCGTCGAAGTCTGCGCCGTAGAGCTGAATCGCCTCATAGTAGGACTCTTCTGTCATCAGCGCTCCGATCTCGAGTTCAGTGAGGCCCGGATCGGTCACAACGTAGGCCTCGAAATACAGTACACGCTCAATTTCGCGAACCGTCATGTCCAGCAACACACCAAGACGGGATGGTAGCGACTTCAGAAACCAGATGTGCGCCACCGGACTTGCCAGTTCGATGTGACCCATGCGCTCGCGCCGAACCGTGGAAAGGGTCACCTCAACACCACATTTCTCACAAACGACGCCACGATGCTTGAGGCGCTTGTACTTGCCGCACAAACACTCGTAATCCTGCATCGGACCGAACAGTTTTGCGCAGAACAGTCCATCGCGCTCGGGCTTGAATGTACGGTAATTGATAGTCTCAGGTTTCTTGACTTCACCGAAGGACCAGGAACGAATCTGGTCCGGCGATGCCAGGCGGATGCGGATGTTGTCAAACTCCTGGTCTACAGCGTCGTATTTTGAGAACTGACTGAAAAAATCTTTCATTGTCTTTGCCTTTCTTTAACCTTATCTGGAGCCGTGGAGATGAGAATCCGTTGATACAATCAACTATCGATCCTCGCGTCGTTCTATATTGAGCCCCAAGGCTCTAATCTCCTTTTCCAAAACATTGAATGATTCCGGTACAGATGCCTCCATTCGGTGATCGCCACGAACGAGGTTTTCATACATCTTGGTCCGGCCGCCCACATCATCCGACTTGACCGTCAGCATCTCCTGGAGGGTGTAAGACGCACCATAGGCTTCCAACGCCCATACCTCCATTTCGCCGAAGCGCTGACCGCCAAATTGCGCCTTGCCGCCCAGCGGCTGCTGCGTGATTAGGCTATAGGGGCCGGTAGACCGCGCATGCATCTTGTCATCCACCAGATGGTTGAGCTTCAGCATATACATGTAGCCCACCGTAACCTTACGATCGAACGGTTCTCCTGTACGGCCGTCAATCAGGTTTGCCTGTCCGCTTTGGGGGAGTTCAGCAATTTTCAGCCACTCCTTGATCTCGGCTTCACTCGCGCCATCAAACACCGGGGTGGCAATAGGGACACCGCCGCGTAGATTGTTGGCAAGTTCGGTAACGTCGTCATCAGAGAGGTCGCTCATGTCCTCGTGGTTGCGTCCGGTGCTGTAAATCTTTCCAAGCTGCTGACGCAGTTTAGATGCATCGGCACCCGCGTCCATCATCGCACTGATCTGGCGACCGAGGTGACGCGCCGCCCAGCCCAGATGACATTCCAGAACCTGGCCGACATTCATTCGCGAGGGCACCCCAAGCGGATTCAACACGATATCAACGGTGGTGCCGTCTTCCATATACGGCATGTCCTCGATCGGAACAATTCTGGAGATCACCCCCTTGTTGCCGTGTCGGCCCGCCATTTTGTCCCCGGGCTGTAATCGCCGCTTCACCGCGACGAACACCTTGACCAT
>DPVA01000202.1:4672-5004 GCA_003529705.1 Gammaproteobacteria bacterium
CGACGAACACCTTGACCATTTTCAGCACGCCTGCCGGCAAATCGTCACCTGCTTCGAGTTTTCCGCGTTTCTCATCGTAGAGGTCATCGAAGCTTTTCGACTGGGCTTTGAGCTGCGCGCGGATCTGCTCCAGTGTAGTGTTAGTGGCTTCATCCCGAAGCCGAACCTCAAACCACTTGTCCCTAGGCAAGGCGTGCAGGTATGGACGGGTGATCTTTTCTCCCGCCTTCAGTTCGCCAGGCCCGCCCTCCGCGATCTTCCCTGCCAGGAGACGTTCGATCCGATCATAGGCATCGTCTTCGACGATCTGGTACTGATCCTGAAGATCTTTC
>DPVA01000035.1 GCA_003529705.1 Gammaproteobacteria bacterium
ATTGTCATGTCCATCCCAAACATAAGGCATGATGAGTGCGGGCTTGCCAAAATACAGACACTCATTAAACGAGTTGTTTCCCCCATGATGAATCACCGCATCAGCCTGCGAGATGACCGAAGGCTGCGGATACCATGACGCAATCCGCACGTTGTCAGGCACGGCATCGTATTCACTCTCATAGTCCCCCACATTAAAGAGCGCACGCACCCGCATGGTGGAAATAACATCCATCAGGCGCTTTAAAAGTCCGATATCTCCTGAACCCAAACTACCGAAACTGACATAGAGCAACGGTGCGTCGTTGTGGACCTTGAATTCGGGCACCTCGAACGATGCTTCGTCACGCACACAGCCTTCCAGATATTGGAACTGTCCAGGATCAAGCGGCTTTGAACGGTTGAACTTGACGGGCTCGGGATACAGCAGCAGGTTCATGTGCGGCGAAGCTTCGAAAAACTCTCCAACTGGGTAAGTTGCTTCGCCGCACTCGGTCAGAAATTCATTGAATCGTGCGTGTATGGGCTGAATCACTTCATTAAAGTGATTCTGGTATACACTGAAGCACTCGGCGTCCTTCTCACCACAACCTGAAAGATGTGGCGGAATCTGCGGATCCGATATCTCATTTTCGGAGCACGAAATCACCCGCACCCAGGGCTTATTGTTTTCACGCGCGTAACGCTTGATCGCAGGAAACAGGATGACGTTATCCACACACACAACATCCGGTGAGATCGTTTCAAGAACGCCGGGGAGTTCCTTTTCTGCCCAGATAGCCGTTTCGACGATGGCTTCCCAGCACTCTTTTACATAGTTGTCGATCTGTTCATATGCGGTCAGATCAAAATTGGGAATGTGGCCATTGATGAAATCCGTCCAGTACTTCGCCATCTCCTCTGGCGGCATGGGCTCAGACATGTTTACGGTGTATTCATCAAAACCGTACCCCGAATAAACGCCCTGCATACCAGGATCCGTGAGAAACACGGCCTTGTGGCCCAATTTCTCGCAGGCCTGCGCAATCCCTACTGAATTAAGAGCCGGCCCGAAAGCCGCTTCCGGAAAAAATGCGATGACTTTGTCCGACATGCCCCCTCCTATTCCTTGTTCTTTGTGAACCACTCATACCTACAGACAATCAAACCATGAAAGTTGCATCAATCGCAACAGGCAAAACCCAATTAGCCTTCCCCAATCTTTATTACAACTGCCTTAGCCGGCCCGAGTTACTACTAGCCGGCTCCTGCACACCGATGCCTTATCGCTCCCAGGGTGGGGGGTCGCCGAGATGATCCACCAGAAAATCCACAAACTGGCGGACCCGGGGAGGCAGATACTGGCTGTGCGGATATAGTGCGGTAATCGGGTAGGAGACCGGTGGGAAATCTGGCAACACCTCGATGAGCCTGCCTTCTTTTATATCTAATGCGACCTCCCAAAAATCCTTCATTGCGATGCCCTGTCCTGAAAGACACCAATGGGTCAGGATCTCGGAGTTATCAGAATCCATCACTCCCGAAAGGCTCAAGGTCTCATGATGCCCCGAGGGATGAACTAGCGTCCAACGCCACTGCTGCGATCCCGGAAAGCGCAGCAACAGGCAATTATGCTGTGCAAGATCTTCCGGGGTTTCGGGCATGCCGACACGGGCAAGATAATCAGGCGAGGCACAAAACACCCGCCGGCTGGTAGCAAGCCGCCTTGCGACCATGTTGGAATCCTTGAGCTCAGCGACCCGGATCAGAAGGTCAATCTGCTCATGAAAAAAATCATCAAAGCGGTCACTTGCTACCAGTTGTAATTGCACCTGCGGATGCCGTTCGGTGAATTCGGCCGCCATTGGCGCAAGGTACAGCCGGGCGAAACTGACCGGTGCTGATACCTTCAGAGCTCCTGTCGGGCTGTCACGGCTCACAGCAATTGCGCTTTGCGCCTGATCCACCGACTCAAGGATATTGAGGCTATGCTTCAGGAAGTGGTGCCCATCCGGGGTGAGATCCACCTGCCGGGTGGTGCGGTTCAAAAGCCGCATACCAAGCTTTTTTTCGAGGCGGATCAGGCGAGAACTCACCACCGCCGGGGTGAGCCGAAGATCACGCCCGGCGGCTGTCAAGCTACGTAGTTCTGCCACGCGCACAAAAAGCAGAAGATCATCTGTTTCCATAGATTTTCAAATTTTTCGATATAGTCCTTTATGATTGTAGCGATTTTTCTGAAAAGACAATCCGGGTAGGATGCGCCCTTGGATAGATAAATGTCGATAAGAATATGATTTCTGGAGTCAGATAATCTTGACCATACCCTGGGTGGAGTGGGCCAGCCTGATGATCCGCTGGTTGCATCTTGCAGCCGGAATTGCCTGGATCGGCACTTCTTTCTACTTTATTTGGCTAGATCTCAGCCTTCGTTCCCGAAGGAGTATGGTAAAGGGAGTGCTGGGTGAATCATGGAGCGTGCACGGCGGGGGTTTCTACCACGTGCAGAAGTACGCCGTCGCCCCCGAGGAGATGCCAGCCGAACTGCATTGGTTCAAATACGAAGCTTACTTCACTTGGCTTTCGGGTTTTGCCCTGCTGGTGGTGGTCTATTACTTCGGCGCCACCAGTTACCTCATTGATCCCGCCCGAGCAGACCTTGCACCCTCTGAGGCAATTGGTGCAAGCCTTGGGTTTGTGATCGGTAGCTGGCTTATTTATGAGGCGCTGTGCAGAAGCCCAATCGGCCGCTCCACGCCAATGCTTGCGTTATCCGTATTGATGCTGATCCTCACGAGCGCTTTTTTACTCACACAAATTTTCAGTGACCGGGCGGCTTTTCTTCATGCTGGTGCGTTAATCGGGACGATCATGTCGGCCAATGTTTTCGTAGTAATCATTCCAAACCAGAAAAAAGTCGTCGCGGAATTGATCGCCGGTCGCACACCGGACCCGGCGCTTGGAGCGCAGGCCAAACAACGCTCGCTGCATAACAACTACCTGACCCTGCCGGTACTGCTGCTGATGGTGAGTGCGCATTATCCCATGCTCTTCTCTGGAGGAGTTGACTGGGGTTGGCTGATAATTGCCTTTATCGTGGTCGCAGGCGGCGTCATCCGCCATTTCTTCAATACGCATCACGCGGGCGGGCGCGGTGTGGCCCTTGCCTGGCAATGGCCCGCTGCGATACTGCTCGCACTGGGTCTCATCTTCTTTATTGCCTCTCGCGGACCTGCCTTGTCGGAAAACAAGATCAGCGATACCAGGGCCCTTAAGATCATGACTACCCATTGCGCCGGCTGCCACGCCGCTCAACCGGCTAATACCGCCTTCAGTACAGCGCCGGGTGGGGTCGTACTGGATAACCTTGACGCCGTAAGGCGTCATAGTAAGCAGGTGATGGCCCAGTCCGTGACTAGCCAGGCCATGCCCCTCGGAAACCTTACCCAGATGACCGAAGCTGAGCGCGGGGAACTTGGGCAGTGGCTAAAAGGCCAGTAGTAGCATCTTAGTAGCAATATCCACTTGATTAGGTCGTGGTGATTGGCGGATAACGAAATTGGATTAGATGAACGAAACTGAGTCATTGCCGGAGCTTGCCCAACTACCGATGTATGACTGGCCGGAATTCACTGAGGCAACTGACCGGCTCTGGATATCGATACGCGATAACTTCAGCAAGGCAGGAATCGATGCGCCGTGTTTACTCGACCGTACGTCACCACCAACGGAGACCTGGCGATCGCCCAAACTCTTACTCAGCCAGACCTGTGGCTTGCCCCTGGTAACCGACCTTTCCGGAAAAGTGAAGGTACTCGGCAGTTTCGCTTATGAAGGAGTCGAGCCCGCTGGCAGTTATTACAGTGTAATCATCGCCAATGCTGTTAGTGATGAAAGCCCAGTCCGCCTTGAGGGCAAGCGCGCCGTTATCAATGGAAATGATTCCTACTCGGGGTGCCTCGCACTTAAGTGCTTTGTCACATCCCGCGGGATAGCCGGAGGTCCTTTTGCATCGCTGCTTGTTAGTGGAAGTCATCGTGCTTCACTTCGTGCCGTAGCGAACGGCGGGGCCGACATCGCAGCAATCGACTGCATCAGTTGGCATTTAGCTAAGCAGTGCGAACCTGTCGTCAAAAACCTCAAGGTGATTGCTCATACCGAAAGACGGCCGGGTCTGCCGCTAATTACCCATGGTGGCGCGTCGATGTACGAAGTCTCGATGATGCGCAACGCCTTTCCTGCGGCCGTGGATGATCTTGATGAAAAAAGCCGGGCGATGCTCGGCATCCGCGGTTTTGTGTCGCTAGATGAAGCAGACTATGCGCCCACCGTCGGCGACCTCAGACGCTGTGGATCAAACGCGCTTGTGGCCGAGACATAAACTCGTTCCTTTGTTATTGCAGGAAAACGCCACCCGGATGACGCTGTACCGACATACTTAGCCTGAATCATTAACCAATTGTAATGAAATTCTTGCGGCTACCCTCCCGAGGTGTTAACCATGATGGTAGGATTTTTACAACATCAAGAGATTTTTTATGAAAAACAACTTTTTCCAAATTTTGGTCATCAGTGGCTTGTTCCTGATCGTATCAACCAAGGCACTCGCAGCGGAAGGTACTGTCACATTCGAAATGCTCAAACCCGGAACCGCGCTCACGGCTGCGCAGGCGGCACTGGAGCGCTGTCGCGAAGAGGGTTTTCAGGCAACCGTCGCAGTTGTCGATCGGTTCGGTGGTGTGCAGGTCGTGCTGCGTGACCAACTTGCAAGCCCGCGGACGGTTCGCACGGCTGTGGGTAAAGCCCGAACGGCGGTCGGATTCCGTACCAACACCACCGATCTGGTCAGGGTCACGGGTCAAGGTCAGCCAGCGTCGGGTTTGCGGCATCTGCCTGGTGTCGTCATCGTCGGTGGCGGCGTGATTATGGAAGCCGCAGGATCGCTGGTAGGGGGTATTGGTGTTTCGGGGGCGCCCGGTGGTGATATGGACGATCTGTGTGCGTTTGCAGGCATCGCTGCCATCGAAGACGAACTGGAGTTTTAAATCTCAGGGTGGCCAACAGATTAAAAACGTGATAACCATCACCTTCAAACTACCAGCACTGACCTAGAATTTTTGTGACCGAAACCAATTATCTGAAACTGGAGATAAAATCTCATGAGAATAAAAATCATCAGCACAACAGTCCTCAGCGCTTCACTACTGCTGGCAGGTTGCAGTACGGCACCCACTAAACAGGAGCAGGGTGCGGCGGCTGGCGCCGTCATTGGCGGGGTGCTGGGATCGGCACTTGGCGATGGACACGCTGACAAAGGTTGGGCCATCGCGCTCGGTATCATTTTCGGCGCAGTAATCGGTGATCAGATCGGTGAACAACTGGACGAGCGTGACCGACTGCTTGCGGCACAGAATTTACAGTACTCGCTAGAATCAACAAAAGATGGTGCGGCGACCACCTGGCAGAACCCCAATACCGGAAATGGTGGTACGGCAACTCCTACCGCAACCGTAGTGAAGTCTGACGGCACACCGTGCCGTGAATTTACGACAGAGATTCAGGTAGGCGGAGAAACCCAGCAAGGTTACGGCACCGCTTGCCGTCAGGCAGACGGCAGCTGGAAAATTCAGAGTTGAGTGGATTCAATGTTGGACGCGGGTCGACTCTGGTCGATAGGGTCTTCCCCTTCAGCGGGCAAAGAGGTTATAGCGAACGATGCACCAGATCGCACGAACACCATCTTTCCAGCCAATCTTCTTCCCA
>DPVA01000042.1 GCA_003529705.1 Gammaproteobacteria bacterium
CTCTGGACGGTGGCTTGTACCTGCTCAACAGGGCCACCAATGAAGTGTCGTTTAATCTTCCACGGACCCTGCTGTCGAGTTTATCCTGATCTGACACCGGCGCGCCTTCAACGAGTCGCCTCCTGCAATGCGCTGCTCCCGGGGGAATTATCAGGGTTTTTTCAACTCAGGGTGCTTTCAGGGACTTCAGCAGATCCTGTGAAAAATCATGGACGGGTGGAGTGGCAAGGGCTACCACCTTGGCACGATCATCGATACGCCGTAATGCAAGCGCCGCGTCACAGCCGGGCAGTTTTGCAAAGGCGGCGATTTCACTCTCATCCATGGGCCCGCCCTGCTTAAGCAGGCTGATCTTTGAGCCTTCGGAAAGATTATCCCAGTAACCGGGTTCAGTCGTACAAAGGTAACGCTTGGCCGGCACATGCAGACGCACCGGTTCTGTCACCTCTGGACCAAACGCATGTGCTAGCCAATTGGCGCCGACGGTCTCGTGTCGAAGGTCACGGTCGCGGTTACGCTCATCCTGAGCGGCATCCACCATCAGAAAGTGGCCGATATCATGCAATAACGCCGCAGCAATAGCCTCGCTGCCGCCCTGCTCTGAGCGTGCGAGTAATGCACTCTGGACCGCGTGCTCCAACTGACTTATCTCTTCGTCGTAGCGCCAATGCGTACCGCGTTCGATGATTACTGCCAGCAAGGCCTCAACAAAAGTGCAGCTGTCCGCACAGTCCGTTCTTCTGGGTACCGACGTCTGAGACATTTTAGGAATGGGACTTCATGACGGTCCAATCCTCCGTCGGTGAGTGGGCCATGTCAAATTTGGGAGAGTTATCCATAAAGTCGTGGAAGTGAACGATGATCGTGTCATCCCGAAACAGCACCACACAGTATGCCGGGGGTTCGAAGTTTCCTTTGAGCAGGCTGTCCTTCATATCCATCTGCACCTGATGGTTCATGGCGCGCAGACTCGACATTGGGATACCAAGCCAACTGCCCGAAAGAGGCCGATGAATATGGCCGAAAAAAAGATGTCGAATCTGTTTACGATAGGGCTTGACGACTTCGGAGAAGGCCTCTTTTTGTACGAGCGAAATCCGGTCGAGCGCGGGGATACCAATATCAAAGGGCGGATGGTGCATAAAAAGATAAATATCTTTTTCCGCGGCGGCCGCAAACTGCTGCTCAAGCCATTGCATTCTTTGGTCACAGTACCAGCCTTCGTGGTGCCCGGGCTCGTTGGTATCGAGATAAATAAATCTGCCAACGGAAAGATCCTCAACGGATTGGATAAAGCCGTTCGCGTCACAAGGATGTTCACCAAACCACTGCCGAAAAACGTGCCGGTCGTCATGGTTACCCACCAGCAGCCGCAGAGGCATAGTCAGTTCTTCGAGGTACTGCTTGAGATGATCAAAAGCCTCTGGCTCGCCCCAATGGGTGAGATCGCCGGTAATGACACAAAGCTCGGCATCCGGGTGGTTTTGGTTGATATCGACGATACAGCGCTTGAGAGCGGCTGCCGGATCACGGCCATACAGCGTTTTCCCTACAGGGATAAAGTGGGTGTCGGTGAAGTGAATGATTTTCACGGTTCGGAGCGCATCTTATGGGATCAGAACACCGGCTGGAGTTTGCTGTTTAGGCTAATCGTTGTCCAGTGAAGAGGCGCGCAGAAAGCCTGCCTCCATAACAACACTCGAAAATCAAACCAACGATCTGATTGCGGCTCTCGATACGACTCAGCCCCGCATACGCTCTCCGGTGGCATCAAACAGCGCCTGGTGAATTCTTTTCGCCGAACGCATATCGCCGAGGATCTCAATGCTCGCCTCAAGTTGATCGCTCAGCGACTTACTATCGACGAGTGCCAGAGCAAGGGATTTTTGAGCGTAATGTGAATATCCGCCCGACGTGCAAAAACCTTTTACTTGCCCATCAATCCAGACCGGCTCGTATCCCACCGCATCGGCATCATCCGCATCAACCTCAAACACCACCAGTTTGCGTCCGGCACCGCTCTGGCGTTCACCTTCAACCGCCGCACGCCCGATAAAGTCTGCTCTTTTATTAAAAGCAACAAAAAGATCCATGCCCGTCTCTGCGGGCGTGTAGTCCGGGGAAAACTCACTCAGCCAACTGCCAAAAAACTTATCGAGCCGCAGGCTCATCATTGCGCGCATGCCAAAGGGGCGCATTCCGTGTTTCTGACCGGCGGTCCAAAGCGTATGCCATAGAGATCGCTGGTCCATCGCATCTGCGTAGATCTCATAACCAAGATCACCGGTGTAACTCAGCCGCTGGACGATGCAGTCACACATACCAACCGTCAGCCGTTTAACGTCCATGAACAGAAACGTTTCTGCCGAAACATCGTCACGGGTGGCCTCGGCCAGCACGGTGCGCGCCAACGGTCCTGCGATCTGAAAACCCGTGCGCCGGTCTGAGACATTCTGAATGGCAACACCGTCCTTAAGGTGCATACGTAGCCATCGTTCATGTACTGACTGGTAGCCATAGGATGAGGTCAGCTGGAACTCGTCCTCCGCAAGACAGGAAACCGTGAAATCTCCAATCAGCCGGCCTTTAGGAGAGAGCATCGGCGTAAGACTTACCCGTCCTGGCTGAGGGACATGCCCCGCCATAATCCAGTCAAGCCAGGTTCGGGCGCCCTTTCCGGTCACCGCAAACTTGGCGAAGTTCTGAACCTCATTGATGCCAACCTGTTCCCTTACTGTCATTACCTCGCGGGCGATTGGGCCAAAAGCGTTGGAGCGTCGAAACGAGGGGGTTTCGTATCTTGACTCTTCTTCGTTCGCAAAATAATTTGCGACCTCAAGACCAAACTGCTGGCCAAAAACCGCGCCGAGAGACTGCTGGATATCGTAGACTGGCGTGGTCCTAAAGGGCCGCGCTGCGGGTAATTCCTCGTTTGGATAACTGACCGAAAACCGCGTCTGATAATTCTCAATGACTTTGGGCAGGGTGTACCCCGGGTTCGTCCAGGAACCAAATCTCGCTACGTCCATGGCAAAGACATCGCGATCTGGCTCTCCGTCCACCATCCACTGCGCAAGGGTGAGCCCCACGCCGCCACCCTGGCTGAAACCCGCCATCACACCACATGCAGACCAGTAGTTACGTAACCCCGGAACCGGCCCGACCAGAGGATTGCCATCGGGCGCAAAGGTAAACGGTCCATGGATGACTGTCTTGACCCCGGCGGTCTCCAGTACCGGAAAACGCTGATAGGCAAAAGCAATTGAGTCGCTGATTTTTTCGAGGTTGTCCGGCAGCAGTTCGTGTCCAAAATCCCAGGGCGTACCGTCAACCGCCCAGGGCCTACACGCCTGTTCATAAAAACCGATACAAAGACCCCGGCCTTCCTGTCGAAGGTAACTCTCGCCGCCAGGATCCATGACGTGTGGGTGCTCCGCGCCACGTTCGTATATCTGCGGAATATCGTCGGTAACAACATACTGATGTTCCATGGGATGTAGCGGGAGATAGACCCCAGCCATTGCACCCACTTCCCTCGCCCAAAGGCCGGCTGCGTTGATCACATGTTCAGCGATCACGGTTCCCTTGTCGGTCACAACTTCCCAACAGTCGTCGTTCTTCAGGTTGGTCTGCTTGACCATCGTATGAAGTTCAATCGCAGCGCCGTTAAGACGGGCTGCTTTTGCATAGGCGTGGGTAGTGCCGGCGGGATCAAGGTGTCCGTCGAGTGGATCATATAACCCCCCAAGCACGCCCTCGATATTGGTCACCGGCGCAACCTCAGCAATCTCAGCAGGAGAGAGAATCTCGGTTTCCAACCCCATGTAACGGTGCTTGGCCCTTTCCGCCTTGAGCATATCCATACGCTCGGGGGTGTCTGCCAGAGTGACGCCGCCAACGTGATGCAGGCCACAGGACGTTCCGGTCAGTTCTTCAAGTTCCCGATAAAGCTTGATGGTGTAGCCCTGCAGCGCAGCCATGTTGGTATCGCCGTTCAGAGTATGAAAACCTCCCGCAGCATGCCAAGTGGAACCAGAAGTCAATTCCGACCGCTCAATCAGCATCACGTCAGTCCATCCCAGTTTTGTCAGATGATAGAGCGCCGAGCAGCCAACCACGCCGCCCCCGATGACACAGACTTGTACATGGCTTTTCATTTATTGATCCTGATCCTGCTGAAAATCTTTCCTACATATCAGCATCCTTGAGTTCTGGCGAAACCCTATCTTTATAAAATCAAAGGAGCAAGCCCTCTACGCGACGCAGGCTGTTATGCTTGGCTCATATCTCGCCCCAACAGCGCGTCCGGGATTCATCGAATTGAGATCTCAGCACCCTCTAAGTGCCAGCCGACCGAGTTTTTGGTTGGTTGGTACGATGACGATTGTTGTAGCCCTAATAACGGGCTGGTGGTGGCAGACCGATGGCGCCGTCCCGTCACTTGGAGAACCCGTCGTGTATACGGGCGCGCTCACCCATCCCGCCCAGGTGATCCGCGTTGGTGATGCGTACCTTGGCGGAGAACTTTTCAGCAATGACTTGGTCCTTTCTGAATCACTTGGGTTTGAACCTCACCAGCGCATGGTCCTTCGTGAAAATAACAAGGACGAAGTAGTCACCTTGGAGTCTCCCCACTTCTTTGAGCCACTTGGTCCCGACCGGGTACTCGTTAGCGAAGGCTGGGGCAGCAACATCGCTCTGATTGACCTCGAGAGCGGTGAAGTAAGCCGCTTTGGTGACGACCAGGGGCGGGGTTTGTATGCTCCACACGGTATCTGCCTTGATATCAGCAGTGGATGGGTCTATGTGGCCGACTCGCTGCACTCGCGACTGGTTCGCTACCGGCCTCGAGAGACTGGCCCTGCTGAAATCTTCGCTGATCATAGAAAACTCGTGTCTTATGGCCGGCAGTTGATCTGTGACGAGGATGGTCTTTGGCTCTCCAATTCCTACGAGGAGCGCGAGGGCCTGAATCCCGGACGAGGAAGCAACGTGCTGCACATTAATGACTTCACAAGTGGAGAGGCGACGGTGGTTGCAGACTTCCCCGAGGTCAACATGACCGGACTGGCACGTCTTAATCGGCAATGGCTAGTCGTTGGCCTCTGGGGAACGCATAACCAGTTGGTTCTGGTTCCGACAAACCGCGGTTCAT
>DPVA01000141.1 GCA_003529705.1 Gammaproteobacteria bacterium
GGCAAGACTGCCTTTCATGTCAGCAGCGCCCCGGCCATGCAGCATTCCGTCGATGACCTCACCCGAAAATGGTGGATTCACCCAGCGCTCCTCGGGACCGGTGGGTACGACGTCGGTATGTCCAGCAAAAACAAAAAGCGGCCGCTGTGTTCCTCGGCGAAGCCACAGATTTCGCACTGCTCCAAAGTTCATAAACTGTGGCGTGAACCCATCAGTCAACAACTGTTCTACGATCAGGTCCTGACAACCCTGATCATCCGGAGTGACTGAAGGCTGTCGGATGAGTACCTGCGCAATTCTTAATGTATCTGACATATCGCTTATTCGTACTTTGAAGATGCCCCCCGATCTTGACGAACCGCGGAGCCCCGTTGTGGTTGGTATCCTGTTATCCGAATCGGATGATGTTGGGCGGCAAGGTAGGGTAATCGTCATCAGGAGTTGTCTGAGGGATACCCCGCGCACTGGGCGCTACAAGGGTTAAGATTGTCATTAACGCACCTTCTGAATCATCTTTTTTGGTAACCCGGCTGTTCTGCTGCACGTTTAGGTCAGGCCCTCTCGGGTACTGGTGCCGCTGGGTTGTGGCTTTTCAGATGCTTGAGCCAGCGGTTTTCCCAGAGACGAAAGGCCTTGCTGATCAGAAATACCAACACCATGTAAAACAACATGGCGGTGATAAACCCTTCGTAAGCTAGATAATATCTTCCGTTCAGCCATCGGCCGACGCCCAGTATATCCTGAAGCGTAATCGTACTGAGCACGACGGAGCTGTGCAGCATGAAGATCACTTCGTTGGAATAGGCAGGGAGAGCGCGCCGAAAGGCGCTGGGCAATATTATTCGTCGCATTACCCGAGTAGGCGACATGCCGCAGGCTCGTGCTGCCTCAATCTCTCCTTTGGCGGTGTTCTCGATCGCGCCGCGAAGAAACTCTGTTGTGTAGCCGGCTGTATTGAGACTAAAAGTAATAAGCGCACACCACCAGGGGCTGGATAGGATCGGATCCCAGAGGAAACTTTCTCGGACAAAGTCAAATTGTGCGAGGCCGTAATAGACAAGGTAGGTCTGTACCAGTAGAGGAGTGCCTCGGAAGAAATACGTAAAGCCGAATATGGGTGCATTTAACCATCGGTGGCGGTAGGCACGCGCGATTGCGAGTGGAATGGCCATTAGGCCGCCGATCAGGAGTGCGAGTACAGTGATCTCTATTGTCAGCAGGGCGCCATAAAAAAACTTGTCGATGTGATCAGCAATCAGCATGAAATCGAGCGGCGAGTGGTTCTCACTCACGTAGACCAAGTACTCGAAGAAGGTTCGGTCGGTTTCGGCCATGTTGTTATGCCCTGTCCACACCCACGTTGTAGCGCCGGTCCAGCCATCGCAGACCCACATCGGAACAGGCTGTCAGAATTAGATAAATGATCAGGACGGCAAACATAAAGGTAAATGGTTCACGTACAGACCGTCCAGCGGTGGAAGCGTTCCACACAAGATCATGCAAACCAATCACCGAAACCAGAGCGGTGGCCTTGATCAGAACCAGCCAGTTGTTGGTAAACGAGGGTAGGGCGTGGCGGATCATCTGCGGCCAGGTGATCCGCCGGAAAATCAGGAACGGAGTCATGCCGCAGGCGACACCGGCCTCGATCTGTCCCCGCGGAATCGCGAGGATTGCGCCTCGGAAAGTTTCTGTCATATAGGCGCCAAAGACGAAGCCGATCGACCACACACCAGCAATGAACTGGTTTATTTCTAAGTAGTCCCACCAGCCCGTCAGGCTACCGAGATCATTGGCGATCTGCTGCCCCCCATAAAAAAGCAGCATCATCAACACCAGATCCGGTACGCCGCGCACGAGCGTCGTGTAGCCACCCGCAATCTTCTGAGAGACGGGGTTGGCGGCTAGCTTGGCAGTCGCACCCACCAAGCCCAGGACGACGGACAAGGCGAGAGAGGCGAGGGCGAGTTGAACAGTAACCGCGGTGCCCGCGAGCAGAAGGTTTCGGTATTCCCAGACAGAATCCATCAGCAGGTTATAAAACGAACGGGCCCACGAGGGGCCCGTTCAGATCGTACGGATTGAAACGAATCAGCTTAGTTGCCGTAGATATCGACCGCAAAGTACTGGTCATTCATGGCCTTATAAGTGCCGTCGCCACGGATATCAAGAATGACCTGGCTGAGCGCGTCGCGCAGGGCGGAATCCTCTTTGCGTACCGCAAACCCGGCACCGACACCTTGACATTCAATGTCATCGATGGCATCACCCAAGAAATCAAAGCCCTTACCCGCGTCAAGCGCGAGGAAGCCTTCATAGGCCTGCAGCGAATCCGAAAGCTGGGCATCTAAACGCCCGGCGGCGAGATCCTGCCATACTTCTTCTTGGGTTCCGTACAGGACCAGTTCAGCACCTGGATAGAGCTTTTCGGCGGAACACTGATGTGTGGTGGCGCGTTGCACACCCAGCCGCTTACCGTTGAGACCTGCAGCAGTGCCTTCAAATCCAGCATCTTTCTTCGCAACGAGTTTGGCAGGGGTGTTGTAGTACTTTATCGTGAAGTCGATCTTTTTCTTGCGTTCTTCCGTGATCGACATCGATGCAATGATTGTGTCGAATTTCTTGGCCAGGAGGGCAGGAATCATGCCATCCCATTCCTGTTCGACCAGCACACACTCACGATTCAGTCGTTTGCAGACCTCCATCGCCATGTCGATATCGAACCCCTTGAGTGTGCCATCGGCCTCTTTCCAGGAAAACGGCGGATAGGCGCCTTCAACGCCAACACGCAGCGCGCTGCCAGCCGTTGCGGTTCCGGTGACCAGGGCGAGCAGGCCGGCAAGGCCAAGCATCGTCAGTTTCTTTTTAATCATCTCTCATCTCCCATCGGTTGTTGGAAAGTCCAGCCCGTCAATACTACACGGAGCACCGGGAACCTGCTGGCTATACTGCGTCAATGCAGGGCATTGGCCAAAAACTGGCGAAAACGTGCAGATACCGGGTTCTCGAACATCTCCGCAGGAGGGCCCTCAGATTCAATAGCACCTTCATGCAGAAAAATCACTTTGTTGGATACATCTCGCGCAAATCCAATCTCATGGGTCACGACGATCATTGTTCTGCCCTCGTCGGCGAGTGTCCTCATGACC
This sequence comes from Gammaproteobacteria bacterium, assembly GCA_003529705.1. Lineage (GTDB taxonomy): Bacteria > Pseudomonadota > Gammaproteobacteria > Arenicellales > UBA868 > UBA868. The sequence goes on from DPVA01000141.1 coordinate 3,150, forward strand.
TTGAGTACCTCACCTACCAACTCAGGATCGAGTGCGGAGGTCGGTTCATCAAACAACATCACATCCGGTTCCATCGCCAGCGCTCTGGCGATCGCCGCCCGCTGCTGCTGGCCTCCAGAGATATGGGCGGGGTAATAGTCCTTGCGGTCCAGCATACCGACTTTTTTCAGCGTTTCACAACCGCGGTCTTGTGCGTCGGTTTTGGACATGTTCAACACGTGAATCAGGGCTTCAGTGACGTTCTCAAGAACCGTCATGTGCTGCCACAGGTTGAAACTCTGAAAGACCATACCGAGACGGGCTCGCAGCCGGATTACCTGGTTCATGTCAGCAGGAACCGGGCTGCCGGAGCGGTCAACCGTCATCCCTATGGTTTCCCCTTGCACAGTAACGGTCCCACTGTCCGGAACTTCAAGGAGGTTGATGCAGCGTAAAAAGGTACTTTTACCAGAGCCCGAGGCGCCCAGCATCGAAATCACATCCCCGACCGCCGCATCTAGATGAACCCCTTTCAGCACCTCGACTTCACCGAAGCGTTTATGCAGGTCATCGACCTTGAGTGCGGAAACAGTTTCTGCGGAGTACGCCACGGTTTTTCGTTTGAGGTCAGGTGGGACGGATGCCGCGCAGTCGTTCGCTGCGTCGCCGCAGCAGCTCTACAGTAGTCAGTAGACAGATCGACAGGATTACCAGAATTGTTGCCACCGAAAGGATGGTAGGGCTTATTTCCTGACGAATACCAGACCACATTTGTCGTGGAAGGGTGATCTGCTCGGGTCCGCCAATAAAGAGCACGATCACCACTTCGTCAAAAGAGGTAATAAATGCAAATAGTGCCCCGGATATTACACCCGGCAGGATCAGTGGCATCTGGACTTTAAAGAAGTTTCGGACGGGTCCTCCGCCGAGACTCGCCGCAGCCTTTGTCAGATTGACATCAAACCCGACCAGTGTAGCTGTTACTGTGATCACGACGAACGGTAAGCCCAACACCGTGTGGGCCAGGATCAGCCCCGTAAAGGTAGAAACGAGATTGAACTTAGCAAAGAAAAAGAACATTCCTGAAGCCGTAATGATCAATGGCACGATCAAGGGGGAGATCATGACGGCCATGATCAGTTTGCGGAACGGCATGATGGGGCGGCTAAGCCCCAGTGCCGCAAAAATTCCGAGCGTCGTCGCCAACGTGGTCGCAATTACACCGATGAAAAGACTATTCTTGGCGCCGATTTTCCAGTTGTCGCTGCAGACAGTGGTGATGCCGGGATCTGAGCAGTCCCCCATCATCATGCGGTACCAGCGCAGCGAGAAGGCTTCTGGATCAAAGCGCAGCATCTCGGGCGTAAACTGCAGGAAAGGGGATACACTGAACGAGATCGGAATGACGGCGACTAGCGGCATCACCAAAAAGAACAGCACCAGACTGCAAATCACAAGATAGGTGTAGTGCCACAGTCGTTGTGCCGGGGTTGCATAGGCAGGGAGAGCCATGTGTTAGCCCAGTTTCATGTTGTCGATCCCGACGATCTTGTCGTAGATCCAATAGAGAAGAAGGATCCCCGCCAGCAGAAGGGATCCCATTGCCGCCGCCAAACCCCAGTTCAAAGATTTCTGCATATGGTATGCCACCATATTCCCAATCAGTCGACCATCTTTACCACCGACCAGTTCCGGAGTGATGTAGTAACCGATAGCAACAATAAATACCAGAATCACGCCGGCGCCGACACCCGGAAGCGTCTGCGGCATATAAACCCGGAGAAAAGCAAGCGACGGCGGTGCGCCAAGATTCTGCGCCGCTCTCATGTAGCTCGGCGGGATAGTCTTCATCACGCTGTAGATCGGCAGGATCATG
>DPVA01000016.1:0-373 GCA_003529705.1 Gammaproteobacteria bacterium
ACTGGAGAAGAAGTCAGCGCCGAGGCCCTTGGCGGCGCCGATGTACATACAAGGATCTCGGGGGTCGCCGACTATCTGGCACAGGACGACGATGACGCCTTGATCCTGACCCGTGAGATTCTCTCCCATCTCAGTGCACCGTCTGTTGCCACCGCACCAAGCCGACCCGCCTCGTCGCCGAAATATGGGGTCGAGGAGCTTTACGGGGTCATTCCAACCGACCCGAGACTGCCCTTTGATATCCGGGAAATTATCTGCCGGATAGTGGATGGCAGCGAGTTTCAGGAATTCAAAGCCCGCTACGGGAAAACTCTGGTGTGCGCCTTCGCCCACATTAACGGCTACCGCATCGGCGTTATCGCCAACAACGGCA
>DPVA01000016.1:673-8126 GCA_003529705.1 Gammaproteobacteria bacterium
TCGGCGTTATCGCCAACAACGGCATTCTCTTCTCAGAATCAGCACTCAAGGGGGCACACTTTATTCAGCTGTGTGCTCAACGGGGCATCCCTCTACTGTTTCTACAGAACATTACCGGCTTTATGGTGGGGAGCCGCTATGAACACGGCGGCATTGCCCGCGACGGTGCGAAGTTGGTGAACGCGGTAGCTTGTGCCAAGGTGCCCAAACTCACTGTTATTGTCGGCGGCAGTTTCGGTGCGGGCAATTACGGTATGTGCGGTAGAGCCTACGACCCGCGTTTTTTGTGGATGTGGCCCAACGCCCGGATATCTGTCATGGGTGGCGACACCGCGGCTCAGGTGCTCTCTCAGATCCGTCGCGAGGGCATGCAAAAAGCAGGTCGTGACTGGTCGACAGAAGACGAGAATGTTTTTCGCGGAGCTTTGCGTGATCAATACGATGAGCAGGGGCATCCTTTCTATGCCAGTGCCCGCCTTTGGGACGACGGCATCATCGACCCTGCCCATACCCGCAGGATTCTGTCACTGGCGCTCGCCACCACTCACAATACCCCAATCGCTAAATCAGAGTTTGGCGTTTTTCGCATGTAGCGCGATTAGAATATCAGACCCTTTCGAACCACCCCCGATCGATATGCAGCAGACTTTCATCTCCAGAAGGCCGACCCCACAGGTCCGGGTCGGTAACGTACTGGTCGGCGGTGATGCACCAGTTGTCGTCCAGTCGATGACTAACACCGATACTGCTGATGTGGACGCGACCGTCCGGCAGGTTATAGCGCTCGCAGAGACCGGATCAGAAATTGTTCGGATTACGGTAAACAACGAAGCGGCCGCACGTGCTGTTCCGAAAATTCGGCAAAAATTGGACTCCGCTCGGTGTCCGGTGCCTCTGGTCGGGGATTTTCACTATAACGGACACACACTTCTCCAGGAGTTCAGTGACTGTGCTGATGCGCTCGATAAATATCGAATTAACCCGGGCAACGTCGGTCAGGGTCACAAACGTGATGCGCGGTTCTGCCAGATGGTCGAGCAAGCCTGTCTTCGAGATAAACCCGTGCGCATCGGTGTGAACTGGGGGTCTCTCGATCCACAACTGCTTGCAGGTAAGCTTGACGAAAACGCCTCTCTGTCCGCCCCACGTCCATTGGCGGTGGTCACTCGGGAAGCACTGGTGGATTCCGCAATCAACAGCGCAGCGCTTGCGCAGCGGGAAGGTCTGAGGCCGGACCAGATTATTCTCTCTGCAAAAGTCAGTGCAGTACCTGAACTGGTCGCCGTGTACCGGCAGTTGGCCGAACGTTCGGATCTCGCCCTACACCTTGGACTCACCGAAGCCGGTATAGCCGACAAAGGGGTCGTCTCCTCTACCGCAGGGCTCGCACTGTTGCTGCATATGGGTATCGGAGACACCATCCGAGTATCACTGACACCTCAACCGGGCGAAAGCCGAACCCGTGAAGTCCGAATTGCACAGGAGGTGCTCCAGTCACTGGGGCTACGCAGTTTCAACCCCCAAGTCACCGCCTGCCCTGGCTGTGGGCGTACCACGAGTGATTTCTTCCAGCATTTGGCCGGTGAAGTACAGGAGCATCTTAGGCACCGCATGGCGAAGTGGAAAACTGAATACCCCGGTGCGGAAACACTGTCCGTCGCAGTCATGGGCTGCGTCGTCAACGGCCCCGGCGAAAGCCGTCACGCAGACATTGGGATAAGCCTTCCCGGTACCGGGGAAAAACCGGTCGCGCCGGTCTTTCAGGATGGAGAAAAACTCTGCACACTGCGTGGCGACGACATCGCAGCGCAATTCATCGCACTCGTCGAGGACTACGTCAAAAAACGCTTCACTACTGGCAACCAAGATTCTCGGCCTAAAGACCTTTCCCGCGCCAACTGATCAGCATCGGCTGGAACCCTTTGGATACCTCATTCCGAGAAACACTGAAAGACCAGTGTCGCGTTGGTACCTCCGAAACCAAAGCTGTTGGACATAACGGTGTTGAGACCCGGGGCATCGGTAGTCGAACGAACAATTGGATAACCCAGAGCCTTCGGGTCCAGCTCTTCAATATTGGCCGACGCTGAAATGAATTTACCGCCGAGCATAATCAGCGAATAAATCGCCTCATTAACACCCGCAGCACCCAGGGCATGACCTGTCAGCGACTTGGTAGCGCTCAGAGCAGGCGGCGCGTCACCAAAGACGGAGCGAATTGCCTCGAGCTCCTGAATGTCGCCAACCGGCGTACTGGTACCGTGCGTATTGATGTAATCGATTGACCCTGATACCCCTTCAAGTGCATGGCGCATGCAGCGGATAGCGCCCTCACCCGACGGGTGAACCATATCCAATCCATCACTGCTGGCGCCATAACCCACCAGTTCAGCCAGAATCGACGCGCCGCGGCCGAGCGCGTGATCTAGCGACTCCAACACCAGTACCCCGCCACCGCCGGAGATGACAAATCCATCTCGGTTGGCATCATAAGTACGCGACGCCGTCTCAGGCGAATCGTTATAACGCGAGGACATTGCCCCCATGGCATCAAACAGCACGGATGTGCTCCAGTGCAACTCTTCACCGCCACCGGCAAAAACCACATCCTGCTTACCCATCTGGATTAGCTCCATCCCGTGTCCAATGCAATGTGCACTGGTGGAGCAGGCAGAGCTGATCGAATACGAAACCCCTTTAATGGCAAAGGCGGTGCTAAGACAGGCCGAATTGGTGCTCGACATGGTCCGGGTCACCATATAGGGTCCGACCCGTTTCACCCCTTTCTCCCGGAGCAGATCCGCCGCCGCGACAATGTTTTCGGGAGAACCGCCGCCGCTACCGACCACCAATCCGACGCGTGGATTCGAAATCTGGGCCTCGACCAAGCCGGAATGCGCAATTGCTTCACGCATCGCAAGATAATTATAGGCTGCGGAGGCGCCCATAAAGCGTCTCAATTTGCGATCAATCTCGGCCTCGAGGTCAATATCAATACGACCATGCACCTGAGAGCGGAAACCCAACTCACGGTACTCATCGGCAAAGACAATGCCAGATTGCGCCCTGCGCAGCGAGGCTTCGACTTCAGTACAGTTGTTGCCAATACTGCTGACAATTCCCATTCCGGTGACGACAACCCGTCTCATTTGATCGTCCCTCCATTCTCGGCACTAAACAGGCCCACGCGAAGATCCCGCCCCGTGTAAATGGTTCGATCATCGACCTCGACATACCCATCGGCGATGCCCATGTACAGGCGACGCATGACCACGCGCTTAAGCGACACGCGATAACGCACTATCTGACAGTCTGGCGTAACCTGTCCCGTGAACCGTATTTCCCCAGATCCCAGTGCGCGGCCATGTCCTTGGCCCCCTCTCCACCCCAGAAAGAAACCCACGAGTTGCCATAGCGCATCGACACCAAGGCAGCCCGGCATGACCGGGTCACCGTCGAAATGACACTGGAAAAACCAGAGATTCGGAGTCAAATCAAGCTCGGCCACAATTTCTCCCTTGCCATACTCACCGCCTTCATCACAGATATGAACGATGCGATCAAACATCAGCATCGGCGGCAGCGGGAGTTGCGCGTTGCCAGGCCCGAACATCCGGCCGTGGCCACAGTCCAGCAACTGTTCATGTGTAAAACTTTCTTTCATCGGATCTGTATGGGAAGAAACAACGCGCGACTCACTCTCACGCTGATAGTCGACGGATTTCAGGGTCAATTATAGCGAGTCCCCTGCTCGGCCACAGGACGATAGGGGCTATGCTTACTCGACGATCAGCACGTGTAAGCGTCGGGGCCCATGCGCTCCGTACTGAATGGTCTGCTCGATATCACCAGTTTTCGAAGGTCCAGTAATTAGATTCACTGCCCGTCTTGAGGTCGCTCCAGAATCGCGCAACATCGCCCAAGCATCTTCCGTATGACGCACGATTCGATGGCTCTCGACCACAATAACATGATCATCGGGAAGAAAATTCTGCGAGGACGGAACGGCCGGACCTGAGCACAGGACAAGCGTACCGGTTTCCGCCACCGCCGCAAATGCCTCACTCACAGCGACTTTGGTATTTTTGTCCGCCGTCTTGCGATAAACGAAAGCCTGGTCTGTCCAGCGTGTTTGATCCAGTAAAGGTCCGCTGCCAAGATGCCACTGCGTATCAAGACCCAAACCTGTTAGATGCCTCACCACAGCCGCCTCGATACCATCACTCCTGATCCGGTCATAGGTCCCGTGTACCGCTACATGCTTATGACAGAAGCGTGTCAGCGGATCATCATCAAAATGGGGCTGTACCTGTGGAAGAGAATTCTGAATGCGAGATCTTAACTCCTCCAGACGCCGCGCCGTCCTTGGTTCGCCGGCCGCCAACGACTTACGAAGAGTTCCCAGGATTTCATCGCGCGCTGATTTCATGGTCTGAGGTTTCGGGTATGCCACTGTCGTAAGAATGAACGCGGGGCCGGCGTTGGAAGATCCCGGCTGTCGGTCCAGCCTCCCGCCCCGGGGAAACGAGACAACACGCCGCGGCGTTGGCCAAGACGATGCATCACCCACAACGGCAGTGCCATCACCCCCTGATACAGCCGTGGACGACAGACCAGCCATGCCCAGGCGCTGAGCAAAAATCGCCCCAACACAGTATTCAGCCTACGATCGTGCTGCTCAAGACGATGCTTAAGTAGTAGATCAGAAAGCGGGATCCGTACCGGGCACACTTCCTTGCACCGACCGTTCAGAGTACAGGCATTGGGCAGATCCAACGACTGGTCAAAGCCATTCAGCAGCGGAGTGAGAACCGACCCCATTGGGCCTGGATAAACCCACCCGTAAGCGTGTCCACCAATCGCCCCATAGACCGGACAATGGTTCAGACAGGCGCCGCAGCGTATACACCGGAGCATCGGCTGGTACTGGCCACCGAGCAGACGCGAGCGGCCATTATCCAACAGCACCACATGATACGCTTCGGGACCTTCCATATCGCCAATACGACGTGGACCGGAATAAAGAGAGGTATACGACGAGAACTCCTGGCCGGTCGCACTGCGCGCCAGTACCCGCAACAACACCGAAAGATCATCCAGCGACGGAATCACTTTTTCAATTCCGGCGGTGATGATATGTATGCGGGGCAGGCAACTGGTCAGATCACCATTACCTTCATTAGTCACAATGACATTGGCGCCCGTCTCCGCAACCAGGAAATTGGCTCCCGTGATGCCAACATCGGCGGTTACAAAGCGCTCGCGAAGTACACTCCTTGCCTCGTTGACCAACGCCTCGCGCTGCGTCATCCGATCGGTATATCCAAGCGGACTGTGGTGCTGATGAAACAGATCTGTGATCTGCTCCCGGGTCTTGTGGACCGCAGGTGCAATGATGTGGCTGGGTGTTTCTCCAGCCAATTGCACAATGTACTCGCCGAGATCTGTCTCGACCACCGTCATTCCGGCAGCCTCCAGTACCGGATTGAGGTACATCTCCTCGGAGACCATCGACTTGCCCTTGGTGACGGTTTTGGCTCCAGCCTCCGTACAGATACCGGCGATAATACGACTCGCCTCGTCAGCGTCCCGGGCCCAGTGCACCTGACCGCCGTTTTCGATTACCTTCTGTTCATACAATTCTAGGTAACCATCAAGGTTTGCCAACACGTGATCCTTGATATCCCGGGCAGCATCACGGATTGCGTCGAATTCTGGCAAAGCATCAACGGCATCCTGACGATGATCAACAAAACCACCCCGGGCCTTTGCCATTGCCCGCTGCAAACTGGCGCTTCCTAGCGCCTGCCGAGCCCGCTCCTGAAATTCCACCCGCTGAGACGAGGCTGACAAACTCACGTCTGATCCTCTGCTTCACCGATTGCCGGACCGTCCGTCATACCGGCAAGCACCTCTGCAATGTGAAAGACTTTCAGACCTTTTCCTTCACGGCGAAGTCGCCCAGCGATATTCAGGAGGCATCCAAGATCCCCTCCGAGTACCGTATCTGCACCAGTGTGTTGAATCTGCGCGCACTTGTCGGTGACAATACGGCCCGAAATATCGGGGTACTTCACGCTGAACAAACCCCCAAAGCCGCAACACACACTGCTGTCTTCTAGCTCGCTAAGTGTCAGACCTTCAACGTCCGCCAGAAGTGTCCGCGGCTGCTGCTGGATACCCAGTTCCCGAAGTCCGGAACAGGAATCGTGGTAGGTGCAGACGCCAGGGTAGGAAATTCCCTCCAGGTTGAGGTCGAGTTTTTCGGTCAGGAAACTTGTCAGCTCAAAAGTCTTGTCGGCGAGGCTTTGGGCCTGGCTTGCCCATTGAAGGTCATGTCGGAAGAGTGCGGGATATTTGTTGATGAGCGTATCGGCACAGGATCCCGAAGGCGTCACTACGTAATCATCCTGGACAAACGCCTGGATCACATTCTTGGCAATGCCAGTCGTGCTGGCACGGTCACCGCTGTTCAGTGCCGGTTGGCCGCAGCAACTTTGTTCCCGCGGTACCCGAACTCGACATCCTGCCCGCTCAAGCAAACTCACGGCAGCAAACGCGACCTGTGGACGCATTAGGTCCGCAAGACATGTGACGAACAACCCAACACTGATCGGTGTTTTAGTTTCTATTTCAGTCACAACATACTGCATCTGGTTGAGCAAGTTTCACTGTATCATTAACCCTGCGCTTTCACTATCTTCATCGGACGAAACCGGCGAATGATTGCACCGCGTCCGTCAAAAGACGCCTCCTTCATGGACTGACCAGTTCATGACCGCCGCACTACAGAACATCCGTTCACGTCCTGAGGCTCTGTTATTGTTGATGGCCGGCGCAGTACTGCTAAGCTTCGCGAGCTGGCAAGCATTGCTGAACAACTTTGCAATAGAGCGGGCAGCGTTCAGTGGCGCCGATATGGGAATTCTGGAGAGTCTCCGGGAAGTCCCGGGATTTTCTGCATTCACTGTGGTATTTCTTCTGTTGCTGCTCCGCGAACAGCACATTGCCCTTATCTCGCTTGCCCTGCTCTGCATCGGAAAAGCACTGACTGGTTGCTTCCCCACCGTGATCGGTCTGTACCTGACGACCATCGTAATGTCTGCAGGTTTTCATTATTACGAAACCATCCAGGCCTCGCTGTCGCTTCAGTGAATCGAGGAAGAGCGTACGGCAGAGTTACTGGGACGAGGTATTGCGGTTGGCGCATTCACATCTATTTCGAGTTTCGCGGTGAGAGGGATCGCCTTTGATTTGGCTTCGCTAGATTTTGTTACCGTCTATCTCTTGGCCGGTAGCATCACGGTGCTGATCGCCATTGTCTACTGATTGCTCTTCCCAAGTTTTTCGCTCAAGCTCAAACAGCGCCGGTAGTTTCTCGAGAGGCAAGTAACCTTATTTTTAATCGCATTATGCCCGTCAGCCAGTCACTCTCCCGCCAAGCCTTTACACC
>DPVA01000190.1 GCA_003529705.1 Gammaproteobacteria bacterium
CCATCGTCCGGTTTACTCCAACCAGAGACGGCAAAATCATAAATGTGAACGAACGCCAGGCTCAATTGACTCCCTATCTTCTGGAGCCCGAAACATGAGCAGCAGTCTCATTTTGCTCACAATCACCTATGCCTTTGGCCTCTTTGTTCTGCTGTTATTTCTGATCCAGTCTCGCCTCCAATTTTCACTACGAATATTCGTGATACTGGCAGGAACTGCCTTCTACCTGGTCCACTTTTTTTCGCTTGATGCGTTGCGGGGATGGCCTACTGATTCACCCCTCCCGGAGAAATTCACGCTACATGCCTGGAGATTCCAGGAGCCGAATCCTGTAGAGAATCAATTCGGATACATTTATCTTTGGGTTCAAGCACAGGATTGGGAGCATCCGCGCGCATACACCCTTCCGTATAGCAGTGAACTGCACGACAGACTTGAGGTAGCGCAGGCACGGCGTGACCAAGGGTACCTTCAGAAAGGCCGGAAGGATAGTGGTGGCAGCGTAAAGTTTTCAGACACGTCGAGACGACTGCCGACAAAAAAGTCAATGCCTTCGGAGGCTAAATCCTAGTCGTTCATGGACGACCTGTTCCCGATTTTCCATTGTTTCAGCTTCGACAAGCTGGTATTCGGGGGCTTGATCACCCAACTCGCTCTGGCGGCTTTCGATAGCGCTTCGGTAAATTCATCTGCTTTATCGCAAGCTCCTCCCCACCGAATCCGCCTCGATCCAGGGTGAGCGCCTGTTGCCCGGTGTAAGCTATTGCCCGCCGGACCTCGCGCACCAGAAAATAAGCTCCGCAGAATACAGTCATCAGAACCCTGAGCTCCTGGGCATCCAAGGTTGCGACAAAGCCAGCAGCAGTCAGGGACTCGTCGGCGGCAAAGCGCTCCAAGATGTCTAACAGACGTCCCTCCAGATCCGGCCGAGACGACAACACACGGTCGAGAGGTTCCCCACTGATATCAACATCAATCGCGGCTGGCTGATGATCGTTGCCTGGTAGGACCTCCTTTGCCAAGGCGAGGATCAGCTCTCTGTGCACGCTATCGACCATTAGCCACAAATCTCACTATTATTTGAGAAACCGTCAGTCAGTACTCAGAACGGCAGTGAATCAGGCGGTCAACTGCTCTTGCTGCTATAGCCGAGATGGTCGCCGCGGGATTTACGCAAGAACTGGTTACGAACGAACTGCCATCCACGATCAGGAGATTGGGAATATCATGACAACGATTCCATTTGTCGACCACAGAATTTCGCGGATCGTTGCCCATGCGGCAGGTACCCAAAGGATGCCATCCGATCTCCGCTGCCAGAGTTTGTTCTGCGACCTCATAAGCACCCGCCGCACCAAAAGACTCCCGGGCTCTTTTTGCCATAAAACTTAACATTCGCTTGCTGTTTTCAGAAGTCTCGTAGTGGAGTCTGGGCAGTCCATCTCCATCCACATCAGAGTGTGCCGAATCAAGCGTCAGGAAGTTATGTGAATCGGGCAAATCCTCTGCAACCATTCCCCAAAGTGCTGACCGGCCCAGCCACTTGTCGACCCGATCGTGCAGATCTACCCCAAACGGCTGAGGATCATCCAGCGGATACAGCGCCGCATTCAACGGCCCACCTGTCGGACTGAGGTTCCACTTTGCTCCCCGGGCAAAGTCATGCTCCGCACGGGTTTCAGCGAACTCCATGGAGTAAATACTTTGTCCCCAGTGGCCCTGCCAACTACTCATCGGCTCGTCGAAAAACCCGACCATCCGATTCATCGGGTGCATCATCAGATTTTTGCCGACCACTCCAGAGGAGTTTGCGAGTCCATCGGGCCATGCGGCATCAACTGACTTCAGCAGTAATCTAGCAGTGCCGATCGCATGTGCGGCCAGGACAACGATATCTGCACAAGCTTTTCTGGTGACTCCAAACTCATCCACAAACAAGGCGCCTTCAGCACGCCCTTGAGGATTCGTCAGGATACGGGCAACGCGAGCCCCCGTAACCAGTTTTGCGCCCGCTGCGATTGCGCTCGGCCAGATACTCTGGTCAGCCTGGCCTTTTGCCCCTTCGTTGCAGCCAGCCCGGCAGGTGCTCCGCTGAACGCAAGGTCGTCTTCCTTGATGCAGACGAGAGTTGATCGCATTACTGCCTGGCCACCAATGCCAGCCAAGGCGATCATGGGCCTCGGCAACCTTTTCACCCCATGGCTGTATCGGGAGGGGTGGCATCGGATACTCGGGACGGTCCGGGTAAGCAGGATCTCCCGCCAATCCTGACACACCGATGTCCGCTTCGGTTTGAAGATAGTACGGTTCGAGCTCGTGATAATCGATAGGCCAGTCAGTGCCCACACCGTCAAGAGTGTAAGTAAAGAAATCACTTGGGAGAAAGCGCATCCAATGGGCACTGAACATGACCGTACTTCCGCCAACACCATTAAAAAGTAACGGTTTGATATCTGATGTGTCATCCAGGATCGGGTAATCCGCTTTACCTCTCCGGATATTGGGATTAGCGTTCCACGGGCCCAGTGCCTGCAATTCAAAATCAGGCTTATCTCCTGGATAGGATTCGCGCGGGTTCCATTCGCCTTGTTCGAGACAGGTCACGCCAATTCCAGCCCTGGCTAATCTCTGGCAGGCGATCGCTCCGGAAAGTCCCGCACCAATGACGAGCACCTCTGTCTGTGAAAGATCGCCCCCCATGAGCCTAAATCAATTCACCGTGCAGCCTTGCGATCCAATAAAGGCATGATCTGATCCCTGATCACTTTATGGGGGCGAATGTTGCCGACCTCGCGTCCGGCAACATTCGAAACAGGAGAGTCAACGAGTCCCGACGCTTGCTCTAAATCCAGGCATCCCAAACCTGACAAGACGGCGCCCATCGCACATTCCGCGGCCCGCGGCGCCCCGTCATCAATCTTCAGCGCGATCCCAACACCAGCCTGAGGGACGGCGCCGCAATAGACACCCTCGGCGCCGGTCTTAACGATGAACGCCCCACTCGTAGCCTCCATTGCGCGGGTGCACCAACGTTCGCTCCCTGCTACCATGAAGGGTTCGCGAATCATAGCCTGATAGATGCGCTCTGCCGCAGATTGACGCGCCGGGCCAAAACTAGTCCCAGTTACGAAACGTGCAAAGGCGAATGCGAGCGACTCCAGGGGGATCCCCACCACCGGAATTCCGCAACCATCTATTCCAGTAGGCGCTTTTTCGAAGCTGACACTAGCCATGTCAGCGATAACATCGAGGACAGCCC
>DPVA01000182.1:0-243 GCA_003529705.1 Gammaproteobacteria bacterium
AGGATCGTCATGGCCGTGGGCAAGTCGGGAGCGCGACTGTTCCAGAAGCGTCTCGCGATATCGATTGGGGGAATTAAGATTACCCAGGCGGGCGAGCGGGTCGAATTGTACGATGAACGTAAGGTCACGAAGCATCTGAAAGGCGCTGAAATTTCGATTGCGGTGGACCTAGGTGTGGGACGGAGCAAGTCGCGAGTGTGGACCTGTGACCTGACGCATGACTACATCCGCATCAATGCCGAT
>DPVA01000182.1:550-2526 GCA_003529705.1 Gammaproteobacteria bacterium
CTACATCCGCATCAATGCCGATTATCGAACCTAAGAAAGCGCTGGTCGTTGCGGTCGGGATCGTGGTAGATGCTCAAGGGCGCTTTCTCGTTGGAGAGCGACCTGCAGAAAAGGATTACGCAGGCCAGTGGGAGTTTCCAGGCGGCAAACTCGAACCAGGCGAGGACGTTTTTGATGCGCTCGTTCGTGAATTTAGCGAAGAACTTAACCTGCAGGTTGACTCAGCTTACGCGCTTTTTTCTCGTCAGCACTCCTATCCGGACCGCGAGGTGGAACTGCACTTCTGGCAGGTCACGGCATATCAGGGTGAGGCCGAGGGATTGGAGGGGCAGAGCCTCAGATGGGTCTGTGCTGACGATCTTGCGTCTTTGGATTTTCTGGAAGGCAACCGCACACTTCTAGAGGAAGTGTGCGCGATGGTGCTACCACGTTGATCGTGGCGGGGCTTAACTCCAGGCGAAGCGCGGTTGACCCAGATGGCCTACCCGGGTGCTTTTCCCCAAAAGTGCAACTTCTCTGAACTGGTAGAGAATCGCGGCAGTCGGTGCGTATACCTCATGGCCGACAGTCGGCAGCAGGATTGAAAACCCGTCGCGGACCGATTCATCCGTTTCGGATTGTGAGACGCCTGTCTGTGCGTCAGCGAGTTCCTTTAGGGGAATATGAAAGACCCGCTCGACCTCTGCAGGGTCGGGTTCTGGGGCCAGCGCCGAGTCCATACAGGCCACCACGGGCGTGATACAGAACCCCGACTCCGTGACAAAGTCGTCCAAGACGCCGATTACATGATCGGTGTGTGGAGTAAGTCCTATCTCTTCTTGACATTCACGAAGCGCAGTTTCAATAGCCGTTTCGCCTGGTTCAGCGCGCCCGCCCGGTAATGCATACTGGCCCGCGTGTCGGCGCAGGGATTTGGCACGGCGTGTCAGTATCACTGATCCCTCGTCAGCATTAGGTGCGCGGGAAACCAGGATCATGACTGCGGCGCGGACCAGCGTTCCACCCTTTTGCGAGATGCGTTGAAATTCGGCGAAATTTGATGTGAGGCGCTTGCCTAAAGACATAAGTGAGGATCCATTTCTTTAATCGTTACTCTGCGGCCATTTGGGCCTTGTTTTGGGAGAGATTGATCAACCGTTTATGCAGGGCATCTACCTGCTCGTAGAGTGATTGAAGACTGCCGTTGTTGCGAATGATGTCAGCCGCTACGCGCCGCCGCTCTACATCACTCGCCTGCACGTCATCGATCGCCGAAAAAGCTTCCTGATCAAGACCGCTTCGCTCGAGTACCCGTTTGGCCCGGAGTTCACGTGGTGTCTCTACGATCACGATATGGTCAAAGTTGTGGGTTTGTCCAGTTTCGATTAACAGGGGGATTGAAAAAATAACGTATGGGGTGTTCGCGCGTTTTGCCGCCTCGTGCATTTTCTGACGGACGCGTGGGTGCACGATTTTCTCAAGCGCGGCTCGTTTTTCCGAATCGGCAAAAACCAGTGCTCGGACCGCAGCCCGATCGAGGTCGCCATCTGGGCCGAGCACCGCAGGGCCCAGGACTTTCGCGATCTCGTCAACTGCATCTTCGCCGCGGGCGGTCACCTCGTGAGCGAACTGATCCGCATCCAGAATAACAACGCCAATTGACGAAAGATAGTCAGTTACGACAGTCTTGCCGCTGCCGATACCGCCGGTAAGGGCTACCCTGAACATGTGATTTCTTAAAGTCCGGTTATGCCCAGATAGTAAAGGTTGAGGTCCACGCCCCATAGTAGCGCCAGCCATCCCCCACCGGCGAGATAAGGCCCAAATGGAACCGGTTGGCCGCGCTGATGTCGTTTCAGGGTCAGCATCATAATACCGATGATGGCTCCCGTTCCGGCACTCAGCAGAATGATCAGCGGGAGCATCTGCCAGCCCATCCAGGCGCCGAGCGCCGATAGCAATTTAAAGTCACCGTAACCCATGCCTTCTTTTCCGGT
>DPVA01000054.1 GCA_003529705.1 Gammaproteobacteria bacterium
CCTGCGCGTAGGTCTCGCAGAAGCCGGCTGGCATACGCTGTCGCTGCAAATGCCCGTCTTGGAAAAATCCGCCAAATACTATGACTACATCCCTATCCTGCCCGAGGCTCTGCCCCGAATCGACGCCGCGCTGACGCACCTCAAGGCTGAGAGCATCTCACCCGTTGTGCTGCTGGCGCACAGTTGCGGAGCCCACATGGCGATGCTCTGGATGGAAAAATACGCCGATCAGGGCATAGACGCCTTTATTGGAATCGGCATGGGCGCAACCGATTACAAGCAGCCGATGCGTCACCCCTTTCCATTTGCATCGCTCAAGGTGCCGGTGCTGGATCTTTACGGAGGGTTAGATTACCCGGCAGTTCACCGTTTGGCAGCCGAACGCCTGGATCTGATTAATCAGGGGGGCAACGCATTATCAAGGCAGGTTATCTCTGCCGACGCCGATCACAACTTCTCCAACAACAGTGAGCAACTGATAAAGGAAGTCAGCGACTGGCTGGATTCTCTTGGGTGGTAATAATATTCAGCCCTATTTAGGCCAAGACTTCCGAAATAATCGTAGCGAACGGCCCGAATCTACTGAAGGATCCCGACCGTTCACATTACTGAGAAAAAGTGGCGCCTCCTGAGTACAATAGGACTCTAGTCCCATTCATCATGACACATCCATGATGAAACGCAGCCTGTCATGTTGGTGAACTCAGTCACTGATAAACGGATATGGGCCATAACCGCTCCTTATGCTCCTTCGGATTTGATTGAGCAAATTCTGCGGCAGTATCAATGCCTGGGCAATTGTCCTTGACGTGGCTGCAGGGCCTTCGGAACGGAGTCAATCCATGACCACCGACGCCTCCACTTCCTTTGCGCAACGCTGGTGGGCCTACCAGCAGGAACGTTTCCCGCTGCTTGCTCACGGGCCACTGATCGCAGCATTTAGCTTTTGCGCTGTCAGTTATTCCGCTCATTTGCGCACCGGTATTGCCGTAATGCCTTCATGGCCAGTGCTATTGGTTGCATTCCTCTCTTGCCTGCTGTTTTTCGCCCAGTTACGGATCGCTGATGAATTCAAAGACTTCGAGGAAGACTCTCGCTATCGTCCTTATCGGGCAGTACCTCGAGGACTCGTCAGTCTGCGTTCGCTCGGCCTGGTCTTTTCATTTGCAGCCGTCACACAGTTGATTCTGGCTCTGCTGCTTAATCCAGAAATGATTCTTTTACTCCTGATTCCGTGGGTCTACCTCTTTGCCATGTGCTATGAGTTTGGCGTCAGAGAGTGGCTCAAGGCTAGACCCATCACTTACCTGTGGACACATATGCTGATTATCCCGCTGGTCGACCTATACGCTACTGGGTGCGACTGGCTGGCAGCCGGTCATAATGCCCCTCAGGGCCTTGTCTGGTTTTTACTGGCGAGTTTTTTCAACGGTATTGTCATTGAACTCGGCCGAAAACTCCGCGCCCCGAGAGATGAAGAAGAAGGTGTTGTTACTTATACTGTTTTATGGGGGACCGTCCGCGCTCCACTTGTCTGGCTTACCATGATGTTATTGACAGGCCTCATCGCGCTACAAGCCGCAGCACTTACACAGACTGTTGATCTGGTGATATGGCCTCTCGCGGCTCTCTGGATTTTCAGTGCGGTAGTCACGTTACAGACTATCCGGCGAGCCGATCAGCTACGGGGATTCCTTTTTGAGAGACTCTCGGGCGTTTGGACTCTCGGACTCTACCTTAGTCTCGGAGCACTGCCTCTCGTTATTCGCCCATTCTCCTGATATGACCTTTGTCCTCCATTGTCACGATCCGCATACACTTGAAACCAGTGGTGGGAAAGCCTTTGCTCTGTATCGGGCACTCAACGCGGAACTACCAGTCCCACCCTGGTTTACGCTTACACCATCCGCCTACGAGGCCAGTACCAGTGTGGCGCCCTCAGAAGAGGTCCAATCTGCGATTGCTAACGCCATCGATAACCTTCGTAATGACGTAGATGATCGATACGCTGTGCGTTCTTCCGCATGTGATGAAGACGGTTTCCA
Organism: Gammaproteobacteria bacterium; assembly: GCA_003529705.1. Classification (GTDB taxonomy): domain Bacteria; phylum Pseudomonadota; class Gammaproteobacteria; order Arenicellales; family UBA868; genus UBA868. The sequence goes on from DPVA01000054.1 coordinate 2,046, forward strand.
ATACTCTTTTGCTGGGCAATTAGAGAGTTACCTCAATGTTACTGCCGATGAGGTCCCAGCTAGAGTCACTGATGTATGGCAATCGAGCTTTTCTGAACGAGTCATGTCTTACCGTCAAGAGAGGGCGGTGGACAGTTCATCCTCCGCCTCGGCGGTCATTGTGCAGAGAATGGTGGATGCTGACTCTGCAGGGGTGGCATTTAGCGCTGACCCTGTCAGTGGCCGACGAGGGGTCACGGTGATCAGTTGTATCCGGGGACTGGGTGAAGCGTTGGTCTCCGGGGAGACTGACGCCGATACTTGGGAAATAGACCGATTCGGCCGGATTCTGAGTTGCACACTAACGGATCCCGAGACCCCTGTCCTAACCCCAAATGAAGCAAAAGCTGTAGCCGCACTAGCACGGCGCTCCCAGATCATATTTGGCAGCCCGCAAGACATTGAGTGGGCGATCGAAGATGGTCGACTATGGCTCTTGCAATCCCGTCCGATCACTACGCTTCACAATCTGTCTGATCCTGATGGTCTGGTGCGGGTATGGGATAACTCGAATATCGCGGAAAGCTACGGTGGCGTCACTTCTCCTTTAACGTATACATTCGCCCGGCGAGCCTATGAAGAGGTGTACCGCCAGTTCTGTGTCCTGATGCGGGTCCCTAGCAGCGTTATTGGAGCCCATGCTGACACCTTTCGCTGTATGATCGGTCTGCTACGCGGTCGTGTTTACTACAATCTTGTAAGTTGGCATAAAGTACTTGCTCTGCTTCCAGGCTATAAGATGAATCGCGAA
>DPVA01000140.1 GCA_003529705.1 Gammaproteobacteria bacterium
GGGCGAGGGGCGCGTTTTTTCCTGGTGGCTGGACTGATCTATGCGGGCGGGGAACGGCTTGAGTCGCAATTGCGCCACTATGCCGACGCAATCGGATGGTCGGTTCTCGTTCTGGCGGGACTCACCTTGCTGTGGATCTATGTCTGAGCTCCTCCAGTTTGGTCTGAACAAAGCTCGCGTGTGGCGGGTGTTATTCCTGGCCACGATGGTAGGTGGGTGTAGCGGCGCGGCGGTGGTTCCGGTGAGCGACCTGACTGCCGCTCGAACTACACCATCGGTCCGTATCGTTCGCGGTGGCGACTCCCTTTACACGATTGCCTGGGAGTCCGGGCTGGACTATCGGGATGTCGCCCTGTGGAATGGCTTGGAACCGCCTTACCGGCTACAAGTTGGACAAGAGATTATCCTTGGCCCCATTGAAAGGAAGACCTCGAGTGTGTCCGTAAGTGCGGGGGTGATGGAGGCTTCTTCCGAACCTCTGGTTAGTGAGCAAACTCCCGTCGTAGTAGAACCTGTCGAGGTGAGGTCAGAGGGGTCAAAGGTAATGGAGTCCGGTAACACCGACGCCTCTTCGTCCGTAGACGGGATCTGGTTGTGGCCGGCTACTGGGAACCTGGTTACACGATTCGATCTGGAGGCAGGAAGTAATGGTATTGATATTAGCGGTATAGACGGCAGTCCGGTCCGGGCAGCGGCCAAGGGCAAGGTGGTCTATGCAGGTACGGGCCTTAGGGGTTACGGACTCCTCATTATTATCAAACACGACGAAACCTTTCTGAGCGCCTACGCCCATAATCGGGCAGTGAAGATTAAGGAAGGCGATACGGTGCACCGTGGACAGATCATCGCTGAGATGGGTCAGTCAGGCGCAGCGTCGACCCGGCTGCACTTTGAAATTCGGCGTGATGGCCAACCGGTCGATCCGCTTCAGTATCTGCCCGAACTCTGAAAACCAGTCGCTATAACGGCAGGATTATCGCTGCAGTTACGCTCCGATCATCCAAAGAGAGTACATTGAATGTACTGCAAGCCGAACGGGAACTCATAAACTCCGCGCTCCGATTGCGCTCCACCAACACTCGGGTATGTCCGGAATCCGGAAACTGCTGATTGGTTCCAGTCCCGATTAGGAGTACCTCGCAATCCACGGCACAAAGGGCGTCTAAGATTGATGTGGAAAGGTCCGAGAACCGGTCTACAGCCCAACGTTCTGGATTGCCGTCGGGCATAAGAATGAAGCTCTCGGTAAACTTTTCGGCACCGATCACGACACCGTCGGGCGCATAGGACGAAATCGTGGTTCTTCCCCGTGCCGTTTCGGTTTCAAGTTCCATAACGAAAGACCGGTAAGAACCGTTCTTCTAAATCGTCCGTCGAGGTGACGAACGTATTGGGTGGTGTTGGGATTGGGATAAAATCCGGTTCTGGTAATTCATAAGGGAACGTTGTTCTGTTTCTCGGCAATTCGGCAAATTATATGAAACCTGTAAACGTCGGTGTGATCGGCCTAGGAACTGTTGGTGCGGGGACCGTAGATGTCCTCTCAAGAAATGCGGCCGAGATCGCTCGCCGCGCCGGGCGCAACATTACCGTCACCCACGCCGCTGTCCGGAACCTCGGACGATCGCGGGACTGCGATATAGCGGCCATTTCGCTAACTCAGGATCCATTTGAGGTCGCCTCCAATCCGCAAATAGACGTAATTCTAGAGCTGATGGGGGGCGAAGAACTGTCTTTTGACGTTGTCGCAACGGCCTTGCGGCACGGCAAGCACGTGGTGACCGCCAACAAGGCACTCATCGCGACTCGTGGCAATGAGTTGTTTGCTCAAGCGTCCGAAGCGGGCCTGGTAATTGCCTTCGAAGCAGCAGTCGCGGGAGGTATACCAGTGATAAAGGTCTTGAGGGAAAGCCTTGCTGGGAACCGGATAGACAGCCTTGCCGGCATTCTCAACGGTACCTGTAACTTCATTCTCACAGAGATTCGAGAGCAGGGACTTGAGTATGACGCGATGTTGAGCGAAGCCCAACGACTGGGTTATGCGGAAGCCGACCCTTATTTTGATGTCGGCGGAATTGATGCGGCTCACAAACTCAGCATCCTTTCATCGATCGCATTTGGGACTCACTTGAATTTTAATTCCGTGTATATCGAGGGTATCGAACATATACGTCAGCAAGATATCGTTTATGCCAACGAACTTGGTTACCGTATTAAACATTTGGGAATTGCCCGAAAGGACGAACGCGGTCTCGATCTTCGAGTACATCCATGTCTGGTTCAGAAAAGTCAATTGTTGGCTAATGTCTCCGGTGTGATGAATGCGGTGCTGATTCATGGGGACGCCGTAGGGGCTACTCTCCATTACGGCGCGGGGGCAGGTGCGCAGCCGACGGCCTCGGCCGTGGTTGCTGACCTCGTGGATGTGGTACGCACGTTGACTGCCGATCCCGGTAACCGAGTTCCACATCTGGCGTTCCAGCCAGACGAACTCGCTGAACTGAAATCTCTGCCGATCACGGCGATCGAATGCGCCCACTACCTCCGTCTGACTGTCCGTGACGAGCCTGGCGTTCTGGCTGAAGTAACCCGGATTCTGGGTCAACGGCGGGTCAGCATCAAAGTAATCAGCCAAAAGGGATTTGGAGGTGACGACGGCGTGGTACCAGTGGTCATCGTCACTCACCACGCTCGCGAGGCTGATGTCGCCAGTGCGGTTACGGAGATTGAGGATTTGGACGCCAGTGCTGCCGCGGTAGTACGTATCCGCCTTGAGACACTGGATTAAAGAGATGGAAAATCTTCCTCCTTCCAATCGATCCACCGACGCGGGCCTGATCGCGCGGTATGGCGACTACCTTCCTGTCCCCAAGAGTGCGCAGTGGATCAGCCTCAACGAGGGCAGTACACCGCTTGTTCGCTTGCATACACTTTGCGATCCCGGTCGTGGGATTGAGGTATTCGCGAAAGTGGAAGGCGCGAATCCCACAGGGTCCTTTAAAGACCGCGGGATGACGGTCGCGTTAACGATGGCTGTTCACGACGGAAGCGAGGCTGTGATCTGTGCATCTACCGGAAACACATCTGCTGCCGCTGCCGCCTATGCGGCGCGCGCTGGAATTAGGGCCTTCGTGGTGATTCCGGATGGAAAGATAGCGCTGGGCAAACTGGCGCAAGCCATGATGCATGGCGCGAAGGTAATCCAGATCACCGGAGACTTTGACGACGGGATGGAAATTGTAAAGTCAATGCCGACGGAGGCGCCCGTGGCTTTGGTGAATTCGGTAAATCCGTTTCGGTTGCATGGCCAAAAGACTGCTGCTTTCGAGATTATAGACACCCTCGGAAAGGCGCCGGATTATCACTTTCTCCCGGTTGGCAACGCTGGCAATATCAGCGCGTACTGGATGGGCTACACTGAATATTATGAAGCCAGGAAGGTAAATACGCGTCCGGCTATGGTGGGATGTCAGGCTGCAGGCGCGGCGCCTTTTGTGTCAGGCCGGCCAGTATCGAATCCCGAAACGTTGGCAACGGCGATCCGCATCGGGAATCCGCAGTCGTGGGAACTTGCGCAGCAGGCACGTGAGGCCTCTGGCGGATGGTTTCTGGCGAGCGATGATGACGCTATTCTGAGCGCCCAAAAGTTTCTGGCTCACCGTGAGGGAATCTTTTGTGAGCCGGCGTCGGCCGTCTCGGTCGCCGGTCTGATCACAGCGCTGGGTGATGAGAGTCTTGAGGATGGCACCACAATTGTCTGTACCCTGACCGGGCAAGGCCTTAAAGACCCCGATACAGCTATCGCCCAAAGTCCAGAGCCCGTGCGCGTAGCTCCCACCTTAACTGCAGTTCGCGATTCGATCCTTGATTGAATAATTCCTTCTGACTCAACTTACGATAAGCATCGCGCGAAAAGGAACCCCATGCTCACCGGAAGCACCTTTGTTTTTGACATCGAAACTGTACCGGACGTCGAATCCGGGCGTCGGTTCCATGGACTTCATGCCCTGAATGATGAAGATGTCGCCCGTGCCATGCGGACCCTGCGGGTCCAAAAGACGGGTGGCACCGATTTCCTTGCCCATCCAGAACATCGCATCGTCGCGATTTCCGGTGTCCTGCGTAGCGCAGAAAGACTTCGAGTTTGGTCTTTGGGCTCTCCTGAATCAACTGAGCGGGAACTGTTAGAACGGTTTTTTGATGGGATTGAGAAGTACCAACCCGTATTGGTCAGTTGGAATGGCAACGGGTTTGATTTGCCGGTAATCCATTATCGCTCATTGAAGCATGGGGTCGCGGCTCCGCTTTACTGGGAGAGCGGAGAGGGGATTCGCGACTTCAAGTACAACAATTATCTCAATCGCTATCATGGCCGCCACCTTGACCTGATGGATGTTCTTTCGGGCTTTCAGGCAAGAGCGTTCAGTTCCCTGGAGACGATTGCGCTTATGCTCGGATTACCGGGGAAGATGGGAATGAACGGAGGGCAGGTTTGGGACGCGTTTCGTGAAGGAAAAATTAATGAGATCCGCGCATATTGCGAAACTGACGTTCTCAATACCTATCTAATTTACCTGCAGTTCGAGAAATTACGAGGCCAACTAGATCAGAGTGGCCACGCGCGGGAAACAGAGCGACTTGTGGAACTGCTCAACACCTCCACTGAGACTCACCTGACTGACTTTTTAGGCCAGTGGCAGGGCGGTTCACGTGCCGGTTAGCTCGAGAGAAAGTTTTCCCGCAAAAATAGAAGGACTCAGTCATGACGGACGCGGTATCACCCGTGTCAAAGGCAAAGTCTGGTTTATTGAGGGCGCGCTACCCGGGGAGACCGTACGGGTCAAGCCCACCCGCAGCAAGCGTAGCTATTCGCTGGGAACGACCGAGGAAATTCTCAAAGCATCTCCAGAGAGGGTGAGTCCCGCATGCTCGGTCTTTGGCCTCT
>DPVA01000211.1:0-149 GCA_003529705.1 Gammaproteobacteria bacterium
CAGCGTACTTTTCCAGCCAAATGAGCCTGCTGCCGTACCGCGGATCATCACAAACGATGGCACTATGTCGGGTTTAACCGGCGTACATTTTCAGCCGATCACCGACACCCGTATGAGTCTGTTTCTGTTTGGTGCCGGTCATGTCGGTC
>DPVA01000211.1:469-3013 GCA_003529705.1 Gammaproteobacteria bacterium
AGCCGTCGCCGCCATATCGGCACAGCTGCCACTTCGCCTGACTGTTTTCGATGGCAGAGCCAATCAACGAGCGCTCGTCCCGAACGCAGACAATATTGAAGTCCTGGGTATGGACTCGGCCGAACAAGCCGCGGCTAGGGTGCCGTCAGGTTCGGCCACGCTCGTCATGACACACAGTCATGAACTGGATTACACCTTATGTCATGCACTGCTCACACAAAATAGCGCACGTTTTGTCGGCCTGATCGGCAGCCGATCCAAAGCGACCCGATTCCGTAGCCGCTTAAGAAAAGACAAGATTCCGGAAAAGTCGCTGGCCCGGTTGACCAGTCCCATCGGGAGTTCTGGCCCAAAAGGGAAAGAACCCGGCGTAATCGCCCTGGCTGCACTGTCTGAAATGCTCACACTGAACATGGAGTCGGTTGAGCCTCTCCTGACACCATCCGTACAGAGCGCCAAAATTACCCACACTGCAAACCACCCGCCTCATGAATCAAAAAAGTCATAACTTTTACATGCAACACGCTGCCGAGATATCACGGCAAAAAATGCATGCTGGTGAAGGCGGGCCATTTGGGGCCGTTGTTGTCCGTGACGATAACATCATCGGTGAGGGATGGAATCGGGTGACATCTGCGGCTGACCCGACCGCCCATGCCGAAATTGTCGCCATACGGAATGCCTGCAGTCGGGTCGGGTCTTTTAGCCTCGAAGGGGCGGTGATCTATACCAGCTGCGAGCCCTGTCCGATGTGTCTTGCCGCGATCTGGTGGGCCCGGATCGCCCGCATCTTTTTTGCAAACACGCGTGCCGATGCTGCCCGAATTGGATTTGATGATGCGGAAATCTATCAGGAGGTCGCCAGTGATCTACCCGACCGACGCATTCCACTTGTCCATTGCCCAAACCAAGAGGCAGCGCAGGCGATGCGGGAGTGGGCAGAAAAACAGGATAAGATCCCTTATTGATCTGTTGGGTGCTACCTAGCAGCACCCAGGCTTTCCATTGGAATGACCAACTTACCCAGCACCACTGACCCAGGATCGAACGAGTGACTGAACAAGGACTACTGTCACTGACGGGCGTCGGCAAATCATTCCCGGGTTGCATCGCCAACGACAACATCGATCTGGATGTTGCGGCCGGCGAGATTCACGCCCTGCTCGGTGAAAATGGCGCCGGTAAAAGTACCCTGGTCAAAATCATTTATGGCGTATTGCGCCCAGATCAGGGAAACATCCGGTGGCAAGGCAAAGTGACGCGGATCGAGAATCCGGCGCAGGCAAGGTCACTGGGCATCGGGATGGTATTCCAGCATTTTTCCCTGTTCGAAGCGATGACCACACTGGAGAACATCGCGCTGGCCCTGCCCCCCGAAGATCCTGAAGCCTTAAGAGCGCGACTGGAGGAAACGGCCAGTGCTTACGGCCTGGCATTGCAACCTGACCGCCACGTCTATGATCTGTCTATGGGTGAACGACAGCGTATTGAGATCGTTCGCTGTCTACTGCAAAACCCACAACTACTGATACTGGATGAACCCACCTCAGTACTCACACCACAGGAAACCGATATCCTGTTTGAAACCCTGCGTATGCTGGCTCAAGAGGGCCGGGCAATTTTATATATCAGTCACAAACTTGAAGAGGTGCGGGCATTGTGTGATCGGGCGACAATTCTGCGCGGTGGACGCCGGGTCGATGATTGCCTCCCGGCGCAGGAAACTGCTCGATCACTGGCTGAGAAAATGATTGGGAAAAAAATCCAACAGGTCTCACGTCTGTCGTCCGTTGACAGTGGTTCGTCGATACATCTGGCCGTGTCGAACCTCAGCGCACACTCTGATCTAGCCCATGGCGTGGACCTCACCGATATCAGTCTTGAAGTCCGGGCCGGAGAAGTACTCGGAATTGCCGGAATTGCCGGCAACGGACAGGTCGAACTGATGGGTGCTCTATCAGGGGAAGCCGGCTCACCGCTGGCTGGGTCCATCAGCATTCTCGGCACGAACGCGATCGGTCTTAATCCGGCAGCAAGACGGTCTCTGGGTGCGGTGTTCGTACCCGAAGAACGAATCGGTCACGCGGCGGTTGCCGACATGACGCTGGTAGACAACAGTTACCTCACCGGCGATGTACGAATGAACTTCTCTCGTCGGGGTCTGATTGACTGGCCAGCGGTCACACGTTACGCGGAAAATGTGGTCCAAGACTTCGACGTGCGCACCACAGGTGTCGATGCACTGGCCAGCAGCTTGTCAGGCGGAAATCTGCAAAAATTTATTGTAGGCCGGGAGATTCTGCAGGAACCGAGCCTGTTAGTGGTGTCTCAACCCACCTGGGGTGTAGACGCTGGTGCTGCTGCCGCGATACACGAGGAAATCCAACGACTGGTCAGTGCTGGGGCGGCGGTGCTGATGATTTCTCAGGACCTCGATGAGGTTTTACTGTTATCCCACCGGATTGCTGTCATCTCCCAGGGCACGCTCTCGGCGGCAATGGCTAGCGATGAGATCACGCCTGAAGATATCGGTTTATTGATGGG
>DPVA01000211.1:3363-3644 GCA_003529705.1 Gammaproteobacteria bacterium
CCGAGGCAGATCATGTTACGGCTTGAACCCAGAAGTACGCAGTCGTTTGCCGCCGCTTGGCTGTCGCCGGTGATGGCCCTCGTGCTGACAGCCATTACGGGTGGTGTGATTTTCCTCGCCATGGGCAAGGATCCTTCGACAGCGCTGTACATCTACTTTGTGGAGCCACTGACCACCACCTCGGGACTTTCTGAGGTTGCGGTCAAAGCAGGCCCGCTAATTCTGATTGGAATCGGACTGTCGTTCGGATTCCGCGCCGGTATCTGGAACATCGGTGCCGA
>DPVA01000049.1:0-741 GCA_003529705.1 Gammaproteobacteria bacterium
ACCGGATGGCCATCCCGGGCCGCAATCTGGACGTCCCCCATTGCCATCGCTGCCGTCGCCATGTCGAAGACTAACGGCGATGAGTTCGGACGCGGCCAGGAAAATGATAGGGGATTGGTACCGTACAAGGCCTCCGTCGCACCAAAGGGTGCCACGCTGGGCATATAGGAAACGCAGGCAATTGCGGCAAGACCCTGCTGTCCCAGAGCCTCGGTCTCCGGCCACAGGGCGGCAAAGTGGTGCGTTCGGGTAATGGACAGGGTAGCGACTCCATTTTCTTTGGCAGCCTTCGCGAGGGCATCCAGCGAGCGTCGGTGCGCCAGGGGTGCATAGCCCAGATCACCGTCGCAGCGGAGCACGACGGGGGATGGTGTCGACAGTTTCGGATCGGCATTGCCATTGACCTTACCGCTACGAAGCGATGATACATATCCAGGGACCCGGAACAGACCGTGAGAATGAGAGCCGTCGCGCTCTGCACGGGTAACGACATCGGCAACCGCGTCAGCGTGTTCTACATTGGCGCCTGCCCCAAGCAGGGCTTCACGGGCAAGTGCATAGATTTCATCCAGCGAAAGAGGGGAAGTGTTCATGGGGTCGTCTCGAAGATCATTCGGGCCCAGTATAGAGCCCCGGGTCCAGTGCCGCAGACGTTCCTGAGAGCCTGGTCTGCCGATACCCTACAATGCGCTCATCGGGAAACGCCGAGAGACAAGGTGGCAAAACTTTATTTTTACTATT
>DPVA01000049.1:1046-3114 GCA_003529705.1 Gammaproteobacteria bacterium
GGCAAAACTTTATTTTTACTATTCGGCAATGAACGCCGGAAAGACAACGAACCTCTTGCAGTCTCGCCATAACTACGAAGAGCGGGGCATGAATACGCTTGTGGTGAAACCCCGCATCGATAGCCGCTCCGGGGAGAATCGGGTTCGCTCGCGCATCGGCCTCGAGGCGGATGCTGTGGATGTGGACCCTAGCGTTAACCTGCTGGATCTTGTGGCGGAGGCGTGTGAGCGCCAGCCGATTCACTGTGTCCTGGTAGATGAATCACAGTTTTTGAGCGCCGAACAGGTTGACCAGCTGACCGAGGTCGTCGACGCGCGGGATATCCCCGTACTGGCTTACGGTCTACGTACCGATTTTCTCGGAATGCTCTTCGAAGGGTCGAGGCAGTTGCTGGCGCTGGCGGACGAACTGCGAGAGATCAAGACCGTCTGCCATTGCGGGCGCAAGGCCACCATGGTAGTGCGTTTTGACGGCAAGGGACAGCCGTTGCAAAGTGGCGACCAGATCCAGATCGGTGGCAACGAAACCTATGTGTCGATGTGCCGGCGCCACTTCAAGGAAAGCCTGAGAACACCTGCCGACTGAGGCACGTCGGGCTCAGTCCAGAAAAGTCGTCCAGACATCGATCGGCTCACGTTCTGTGGTCAAGCGGTTCTCGATCGCATCCGGGTCGGCATACCCGAGGGCCATACCGCAGATCAGGGTTTGGTTCGCCGGCATTGCCAACTGCTCGCGGATGATCCGGTGAAAAGGTGTAAAGGCAGCCTGTGGGCAGGTGTCGAGCCCACGGGCGCGGGCCGCCACCATGATGTTCTGCAAAAACATTCCGTAATCCAGCCAGCTGCCTTGTTCCAGTACGCGATCGATACTGAAGACAAGACCCACCGGCGCGTCAAAAAACACGTAATTGCGGCCGTGCTGGCGGTGCATTTTGTCCTTGTTTTCCCGGGTGATGCCCAAAAGTCCATAGAGGTCCCAGCCGATCTTTCGACGGCGCTCAAGGTAGGGGGAAACCCACTGTTTGGGGTAGTACGCATACTCTTCCGTATGCGTCTTGGCAGTCTCGGGATCATTGTAGGCCGACAGGATCGCCTCGCTAAGCCGACTTAATCGTTTGCCCGTCAATACGTATACCTGCCAGGGCTGAATATTGGTGCCTGACGGCGCCCGCCCTGCGGTGCCGAGAATTTCCCGGACGGTCTCCTTGGACACCGGGGTGGACAAAAAGGCGCGCACAGACCGGCGTGAGGTAATCGCCGCGTCAACCGGGTTTTTGGAATCGCTCAGAACGGACGCTGTTGAGGCATTCATATCAAACTGTTTTTACCGCGCTAAAGATAATAGAGCACAAGGCTTGCAGCGAGCAATACCGCGACCCAGAGCACCATGGAACCCGTCGGCCAGGCACGCGCCAGTGTCCCCTCGGGGCCGTAATGGTGCAGCACCAGCCGCATGAGGGTTCGGCCGATCCCGGAGCCCGCCTGCAAGGCTACCTGCCCCATCCGCCTTGAAACTGCAACGATCTTTCGGATTCCGCGGGGCGCGAAGCGCCGGTAGAGCCAGTCTGTATCGAGATTAATTGACGCTTGTTCGAGTGGGTACAGTCCGGTGCGCATGAGCACTGCAAAGGCGAGGGCAGCGAACAGCAGTAGCTGAAGCTGGGTCACGGAGTGGCCGAAATCAGCATAAGGCTGGTACGCCACCGGATAGGGGAGGATCGCGTAAAGCGGTGTCGGGAACCAGCCAATCGCGATACATAATACGGCAGCCGCACCCATGGCAAGGCACATGTGCAGTGGTGCTTCTTTGCAGCGGATGCCTGAGTCGTGGCCGAAAAAGGCGAAATACGGAATCTTGATACCCGAATGTTCCATCACACCAGCAGAGGCGATCAACAGGCCGACAAAGGTCAGCACATAGTAGCCCTCGACCACCGCTGACATCGTCAGTGACTTGGCGACAAAACCGCTGAACAGCGGAAAAGCAGAAATCGACATCGCCCCGACAATACAGAAAGCCGCCGTCCACGGCATCGACCGGTACAGTCCACCAAGATCAGACGCCCGG